>NZ_JAPYKO010000032.1:0-64474 GCF_037179585.1 Mesorhizobium argentiipisi (SeqCode) | reverse complement strand
TCCGGCCTGAGGCCACACCGCCACCCTCAATTCCACCCCAAAGCCAAAACGGAGCGAGACCTCGCGACCAAATCGCTCCGCGAGCCTGTCCTCGCTAACTGCGCAACAGGCCCACAAGGGGAGAAGGGAAAACCGCGCCTAGCCAGGTGGCGGGCAGCGCCAGCGCCTGGACAAGAGTGAACTGGAACGCAGCGCCCAAGCAAAGGGTCAGCCTCGGCCCGGCACCACCAGCACCTTGACCTCGCCCGGCGCCGGCGGCGTGGCGATCGCGTCGGGCGCCTCCTCCAGGCTGACCTGCCTCGAGATCAGCCGGTCGACCTCGATCGCGCCGGAAGCGATCAACTGCGCCGCCCTTCCATGCGTGAACGGATTGAGGAAGGAACCGAGCACCTTCAGTTCGCGAAACAACAGATCGAACGGCTCGATTTCCACCTTCATGCCTTGCGGCACCACGCCGACGATGACGACCGTGCCGCCGGCCCGAGCCATACGCACCGACTGCTCGACCGTGTCGCGCACGCCGGCGCATTCCAGCACCACGTCGACCCCGCCGGGTGCCAGGCCATTCGGTCCGGCAATGGCCGCGATCGGGTCGCTGGCGCTTGGATCGATCGTCGCGGTCGCGCCGAGTTCCTCGGCAAGCGCGCGGCGCGAAGCCTGTCTGGTCGACAGGATGATGGTCGCCGCGCCGGCGAGCTTGGCCAGTTGCACGACGAGCAGGCCGATGACGCCGCCGCCAAGCACCACCACCGACGCGCCCGGACGGATCGCGGCAAGCTCGACGCCGTGCAGGCAACAGGCCAATGGCTCGCAGAAGGCGCCGTGCGTCGGCCTGAGGTTTGCGGGTAGCCGGAAGGCCTGCTTGTGAGGCATCAGCACATAATCGGCGAAGCCGCCGTCGCGATGGATGCCGATGGCCCTGAGATTGCTGCAGAGATTGACGCGGCCGGCATGGCAATGGGCGCAGCGCCCGCAGGCGATGTTGGGATCGCCGGTGACGCGGTCGCCGACGGCAATGCCCGACACCGCGTCGCCGACGGCTTCGACGATGCCGGAGAATTCATGGCCGAGCGTCACCGGCGGCGTGCAGGGAAACTCGCCATGGAAGAGGTGCCGGTCGGTGCCGCAGACGCCGCAGGCCTCGATGCGCACCAGAACATCCTCTGGTCCCGGCGAAGGCTTGTCCACCTCGCGAAGCGCGATGCTGCCGATTGCTTCCAGCCGGACGGCTCTCATGACGCGGTCACCTCAATTGAAACTCGGCGGCTTAGAAAGGTCGGGCGCCGGCGCCGCCGGCTTGGCCGGCGCATCGCCGAAGCTCGGCGGCTGCGACAGGTCGGGCGTGCCGGGAGCCGCCGGGGCGCCGCCATTGGCCGGCGCCGCGCCGTTGTTGTTCGCCGGGGCTGTGCCGAGCGGCGACAGCGACGGCATGTCCGGCAGCTTGAGGTCGATGGTGCTGGGCTCCACCGCGGCGCCCTTGTAGCGCATGACCATTTGCGGGAAGGCGATGGTGAGCCCGATCATGATCACCTGGATCAGGACGAACGGCACGGCGCCCCAATAGATCTGGCCGGTGCTGACCGGCGCGATCTGCTTGCCTGTGATCCTGTCGAGATAAGGCACGCGGGCCGCGACCGAGCGCAGATAGAACAGCGCGAAGCCGAAGGGTGGATGCATGAAGCTGGTCTGCATGTTGACGCCGAGCAGCACGCCGAACCAGATCAGGTCGATGCCGAGCTTGTCGGCGGCCGGCGCCAGAAGCGGCACGATAATGAAGGCGAGCTCGAAGAAATCGAGGAAGAAGGCAAGCACGAAGACCAGGATGTTGACGCCGATCAGGAAGCCGGTCTCGCCGCCGGGAAGCGAGGTCAACAGATGCTCGACCCAGACATGGCCGTTGACGCCGTAGAAAGTGAGCGAAAAGACGCGCGCACCGATCAGGATGAACAGCACGAAGGAGGAAAGCCTGGTCGTCGAGGCCAGCGCCTGATTGATGACGTCCCGGGTCAGGCGGCCCTTCATCGCCGCCATGATGAGCGCACCGACGGCGCCCATGGCGCCGCCTTCGGTCGGCGTGGCGATGCCGAGGAAGATCGTGCCCAGCACCAGGAAGATCAGCGCCAGCGGCGGGATCAGCACGATCACGACCTGCTGCGCCAGCTTGGACATCATTTTCAGTCGCAGCCGCTGATCGATGATGGCTGCGACATAGATGACGATGACGCCGACGGCGAAGCCGAGGATGTCGGCATTGTCGCCATACGTCGGCGCAAGATAGCGATAGGCGCCGTAGGAGATGGCGCCGGTGACGAGCAGCGCCACGATCAACGACAGCACGCCGTGACCGAGCGTGCGGGCTTCGAGCGGCAGCGCCGGCATTGATTTCGGCCGGACGATCGACATGATCAGGATGTAGAGCATGTAGATGCCGGTCAGCACGAGACCGGGGATCAACGCGCCGGCATACATGTCGCCGACCGAGCGTCCCAGCTGGTCGGCGAGCACGATCAGCACCAGCGACGGCGGGATGATCTGGGCGAGCGTGCCGGACGCGGCGATGACGCCGGAAGCCAGCCTGCGGTCATAGCCGTAGCGCAGCATGATCGGCAGCGAGATCAGGCCCATGGCGATGACGGAGGCCGCCACCACGCCGGTCGTTGCGGCAAGCAGCGCGCCGACGAAGATCACCGCATAGGCAAGCCCGCCGCGGATCGGCCCGAACAGCTGGCCGATCGTGTCGAGCAGGTCCTCGGCCATGCCTGAGCGCTCCAGCACGATGCCCATGAAGGTGAAGAAGGGGATCGCCAGCAGCGTGTCGTTGGACATCACCCTGGTGCCGTAGAAATTGTCCGGCAGCGCGTGCAGCAGCGGCCAGGCGAGGTTGATCGACCCGCCGGAGTAGGGCGAGACCAGCACGCCGATGAAGAAGAACAGCAGGCCATTGGCGGCGAGCGAGAAAGCGACGGGGTAGCCGATCAACAGGAAGATGATCAGCGAGGCGAACATGATCGGCGCCATGTTCTGCGCGATGAATTCGATCATGAGCGGACCTCGCCCGCGAGCGCCTTGGCTTCCTCGGCCAGCGCCTTGGCCTCGAGCTCGGCCTGCTCATGCGCCGAGATGAAGGGAGTGGGATCGTCCATGTCGCCGCGCATGATGGCGATCTTCTTGATGATCTCGGAAACCCCCTGCAGCGCGAGCAGGAAGAAGCCGACGAGCAGGATGGCCTTGGCCGGCCAGACGATCAGCCCGCCGGCATTGGTCGACATCTCGCCGCTGCGGAAGGACAGCGACACGTAAGGCACGAAATAGATCACCATCAGCACGACGAAGGGCATCAGGAAAAAGAGATGGCCCAAGAGGTCGATCCGGTGCTGCACGCGGCGCGAGAACATGCCGTAGACGATGTCGATGCGGATATGGTCGTTCTGCTTCAGCGTGTAGGCGGCGGCTAGCATGAAGGCGGCCCCGAACAGGTACCATTGCAGCTCCAGCCAGGCGTTGGAGGAGGTGTCGAACACCTTGCGGATGACGGCATTGCCTGCGCTCACCAGGATCGCGAGCAGGATCAGCCACGAGACCCAGCGGCCGATGAACTCGTTGATGCGGTCGATGGTCCTGGATAGAGCGAGCAGCCCTGCCATGCATATCCTCCCTGGTACCGACAGCGCGCCCGATTCCCCCTCCGGTGTCGCGCCGCTTGGCCCAACGATATGCAGTGCGTGGTCCGGCAGGTCAACATGACAAAGCGACGGCAAACAGATCGGTAAGCCGCGCAGAAGCGGAATGCGGCCGCATGACGCTACGTCATGCAACCAAGGTCTGGGAGCTCAGGCGATCTTGGCCTGGTCGCGCCCGGCGCCGATCAGCACCAGCATGACGACGAGGAAGAGATAGATCCAGGCGTCGCGCCATTCGAGCGGGAAATAGCCGGCCCAGAGCGATTCCGCCATGCCGAAGGCCGCGGCGCCAAGCGCCGCCTTGAGCGGCGACAGATAACCGCCGACTGCCGTCACGAACAGGATTTTGAGACCGAAGACCAGTCCGGTGCCGAAGGAGACATTGCCGTAATAGAGGCCGGCAAGGACGCCGGCCAAGGCGGCGCAAAAGCCGCCGAACAGCACGGCGCGGCGGAACACGGCGGTGACGTCGACGCCGCACATCGCCGCCGCTTTCGGATCGTCGGAGACGGCGCGCCAGGCGCGGCCGAAGCGCGAATGCGAAAACAGCCAAGCCGCCAGCGCTACCACCGCGATGACCCCCGCGCAGTCGAGCAGCTGGATGACGGTGAGCGTGACCTTGAAGCCGTCACTCTGGGCGAAGATGACCGGGGTGGCGAGCATCGGCGGCAGCCACAGGTCATGCGTGTCGGCGGCGATGCGGCTCGCTTCCGACAGGAAGACGAGAATGCCGAGCGTCGTCACCACGATGGCGTTGGGCGAGCGGTTGGCGAGCCTCTCGAAAACGCTGCGCGACAGGACGTGGCTGATCAGCGCCGCAAAGAGAATGGCCGCAGCGACGCCGAGCGCCACCGCGGCGGCGAGCGTCAGCCACAGCGCCTGATAGCCGAAGGCGGCGGTCAGGATCATCGTCTGGCCGCAGAAGGCGAACAGCGCGCCATAAGCCAGGTTCGTGCGATGCAGGATGCCGTTGGTCAGTACATAGCCGAAGGCGAGCAGCGCATAGAGCGCGCCCGAATGCAGCCCGTTCAGCACCTGCTGGAAGAAATAGAGCATGCGGCGTCCTCGGGTCCTACACCCTGACCTCCATCTGGACCGTTGCATCCGGAATCTAACTTGTCAAACACGTTTTATCGGTTAGATTTCTGTCATGACGGTATCCTGGACTCCACACCGCTTCACCGGCGGCATCCTTGCGCTCGATACGGCGAACACCGTCGTGCTGCGCAACGATCCGCAAAAATCCTTCGACCGTTTCGACGACCCGGCCGAGATCGCCCGCTTCGCCGAGGCGGCGAGCAGCTTTCGCGCCGCCGAGCTCGGCGGCCGGCGGCTGCAGGCGCCGGAACCGGGCGAGATAAAGCCGACCGTCATCTCGATCCGCGAAGCGACCGACCGCCTGTTTCGCCATGCCGTGGCGAATGGCGCGGTGGCGACCAGCCACCTGTCGGACTTCCTTATGGCCTGCGCCAGCGGGCTGTCCGGGAGCGCGACCGAGATCGGGACGCCGGGCCAGCCTTTTGGCGATCCGCAAACGCCGATCGCCTTCGAGGCGGCTTTGGCCGTCTCTGCGCTGTCGCTGTTGCGCGACGAAACGGTGGCGCGGCTGAGGATATGTCCCAATTGCAGCTGGCTGTTCGTCGATCGCAGCCGCAACGCCAGCCGCCTCTGGTGCGACATGGCCGTTTGCGGCAACCGCCAGAAGGCAAACCGCTATTACCGCCGCCGAACAGCGGCGAGGGAGGTTCCCAATGCTTAGGAAATTGTCGCGTTCGATCGTCCTCGGCGCCGCCCTGGTCGGCGCTGTCACGCTCGGCGCCTGCCGCGACACCGGCAACGACCAGCTCTTTGCCATCTCCGGCAAGCTGTTCGAGTTCAATTACCGGCTCGCCATCGCCACCTATGTCATCACGCTGAAGCCGCTGCGCCCGATAGCCGACGGCCAAGTCGCGGTCGTGAGCTTCCAGAACCCGGCCGGCGGCGAACCGCTCGTCGTCAACCAGAAGATCTGGCCGAAGCTGCCCCATATCACGCTCACCAGTCCGCCGCTCTCCTGTGTGGTCAAGGACAAGCCTTACAAAATCTCGATCCGCATCGAGGATGCGAGCGGGACATTGCTGCAAAGCATCGACACCACCATGACCTCGTCGGAGGACCAGACGATGCTGCCGGACCGGCCGCTGGTGATCGGACCGAAATACGAGCTCAACCCCGACCTTGCCGGCCATCCTGACGGCAAGCTGCCCGACGAGCAGAAGCCGGATTGCTCGAAAGCGACCTGAAACGCGCAACGCGCACGAAATTTTTGTTCCTCCGGAAGCGGTTAGCATGCTCTTGCGTGCGCGGCTTGCCGCTCGCCAGACCGTTTGTTGCGTGTTATTTGGCCTCTGCGATTTTGTTTGACCTCACCGCCAAGGGAAGAAAGACTGCGGCGTCCCACTCCGACGTTGGCTGCCTGATTTGAGGCGCCTCCGCAGAGGAAATACCTGATGACGCTGCACGACGTCGCGCTCGACGACAAGTTCGACCTTGGCAAGGAGCGCGTCTTCCTGTCCGGCGCACAGGCGGTCGTGCGCATGCTTCTGATGCAGCGCGAGCGCGACCGCCGGGCAGGCCTCAACACGGCGGGCTTCGTCTCCGGCTATCGCGGTTCGCCGCTGGGCGGCCTCGATATGCAGCTGTGGCGGGCCAAGAAGCAGCTTGCGGCCGCCGACATTGTCTTCCAGCCCGGCCTCAACGAGGAACTCGCCGCCACCGCATGCTGGGGCTCGCAGCAGACCGAATTGCTGGGCGAGGGCACCCATGACGGGGTCTTTTCCGTCTGGTACGGCAAGGGGCCGGGCGTTGACCGTTCCGGCGACGTCTTCCGCCACGCCAATCTTGCCGGCTCCTCGAGAAATGGCGGCGTGCTCGCCCTGATGGGCGACGACCACATGGCCGAATCCTCGACCAATGCGCATGCCACCGAATTCCTCTTTGTCGACACCATGGTGCCGATCCTCAATCCGGCCGGCGTCCAGGAGATCATCGATTACGGCCTTTACGGCTTTGCCATGTCGCGCTTCGCCGGCACCTGGGCGGCGATCAAATGTGTCAAGGACAATATCGAATCGACGGCCTCGGTCGACGCCTCGATCGAGCGTCTCAGCATCGTCATTCCCGAGTTCGACATGCCGCCGGGCGGCCTCAACATCCGTCATGAGATCGACATGCTCGGCCAGGAAGAGCGGCTGCATGAGTATAAGCGCGCCGCCGCGTCCGCCTTCATCCACGCCAATGGGCTGAACCGCATCGTCTATTCCGGCGGCCGCAACCCCAAGCTCGGCGTCATCAGCATCGGCAAGAGCTATCTCGACGTTCGCCAGGCGCTGGAGGATATCGGTGTCGACGAACAGGCCGCCAACCGCATCGGCATCCGCCTGTTCAAGGTCGGCTGCCCCTGGCCTCTGGATTTCCAGCACATCGCCGAGTTCGCCCGCGGCCTCGACACCATCGTCGTCGTCGAGGAAAAACGCTCGCTGATCGAGGTGCAACTGCGCGAGAACCTCTACGGCACCGCCATCCAGCCGGTGATCGTCGGCAAGAAGGACGAGCGCGGCGATTGGCTGTTCCCGGCCAAGGGCGCGCTCGACCCGAACGAGATCGCCATCGCGCTCGGCGAGCGGATCCTGCGCACCATCGGCCCGTCGGAAGAAATCGCCGCGCGGGTGGCGAAGCTGCGCCAGTTCCAGGCGATGCTTGCCGACACGGTCGATATCGGCTCGCGCACGCCTTTCTTCTGCTCGGGCTGCCCGCACAATTCATCCACGAAGGTGCCGGACGGCTCGATCGCCGCCGCCGGCATAGGCTGCCACTTCATGGCGCTGTGGATGGACAGGAACACGGTCGGCTTCACCGCCATGGGCGGCGAAGGCGCGCAATGGGTCGGCCAGGCGCCGTTCTCGAAACGCGACCATATCTTCCAGAATCTCGGCGACGGCACCTATAACCATTCCGGCGTGTTGGCGATCCGCTTCGCGCTGTCCTCCGGCGCCAACATCACCTACAAGATCCTCTACAACGATGCGGTGGCGATGACCGGCGGCCAGCCGCATGAGGGCGGCCTGACCGTCGATATGATAGCGAGACAGGTGCGCGCCGAGGGCGTCGACCGCATCGCCGTCGTCACCGACGAGCCCGACAAATATACCGGCAAGGCCGATTTCCCGGCGGGCATCAGCATCCATCACCGCGATGATCTCGATCTCGTTCAGCGCGAATTGCGCGGGCTCAGAGGCGTTTCCGTTCTCATCTACGATCAGACCTGCGCTGCCGAAAAACGCCGGCGCCGCAAGCGCGGCACCTTCCCCGATCCGGACAAGCGCGTCTTCATCAACGAACTGGTCTGCGAAGGCTGCGGCGATTGCGGCGTGCAGTCGAACTGCGTCTCCATCCAGCCGGTCGAGACCGAATTCGGCCGCAAGCGCCGGATCGATCAGTCGAGCTGCAACAAGGATTTCTCCTGCGTCAACGGTTTCTGTCCGTCCTTCGTCACCGTGCATGGCGGCAAGATCAGGAAGGCCGAAGGCATTGCCGGCAGGGCCGATCCTCTCGACGGCGTACCGGCGCCGGCCGAGTTCCGCATGGGCAACCAGGGTTGGGCGGCGATCATCGACGGGGTCGGCGGCACCGGCGTCGTCACCGTCGGCGCGGTGCTCGGCATGGCGGCGCACCTCGAAGGCAAGGGCTGCGGCATGATCGACATGGCCGGCCTCGCCCAGAAGGGCGGCTCGGTCTTCACCCATGTCCGCATCGCCCCGACGCCCGAAGACATCCACGCCATTCGCGTTTCGGCCGGCAAGGCCGACCTTGTGCTCGGCTGCGATCTCGTCGTCTCCGGCGCCAAGAAGGTGTTGGGCGCGGTGCGCGAGGGCCACACGATTTTCCTCGCCAACACCGCCGAGATCATGCCCGGCGAGTTCACCCGTTCCGCCGACTTCTCGCTGCCGGTCGAGCGGCTGAAGAAGGCGATCCGGGCGGCTGCCGGCGACGACAAGGCCCACTTCTTCGACGCCACCCGCACGGCGAGCGCTCTGTTCGGCAATTCGCTCGGCGCCAACATGTTCATGCTAGGCTTCGCCTTCCAGCATGGCGGCCTGCCGCTTTCGGCCGAAGCCGTTGAAAAGGCGATAGAATTGAACGGTGAAGCGGTGGCGATGAATATCGCGGCTTTCCGCTGGGGTCGCCGCGCCGCGCACCAGCCCGACTTTGTGCGCAGCCTGGTCGCCCAAACCGGCAGGCCGGCGCCGAAACCCGCCGAGACGCTGGACGATGTCATCGCCCGCCGCGTCGCCTTCCTCACCGCCTATCAGAACGCAGCCTACGCCAAGCGTTACGCCGAACGTGTGGCGACATTGCGCGCCGCCGAAGCCAAGGCCGTGCCCGGCTCGACCGCAGTGACCGAGGCCGTCGCCAAAAACCTCTTCAAGCTGATGGCGATCAAGGACGAGTATGAGGTGGCACGCCTTTACACCGACGGCAGCTTCGCCGCCGACCTCGCCAAGCAGTTCCAGAGCTATGACAAGCTTGAGTTCCACCTCGCGCCGCCGATCCTGGGGCGGCGCGGCAATGACGGCAAGCCCCGGAAATCGAGCTTCGGCCCGTGGATGATGAAGGGCTTTCGGCTGCTGGCGGCCATGAAGGGCCTGCGCGGAACCGCCTTCGACCTTTTCGGCTACACGGCCGAGCGGCGCATGGAGCGGCAGCTGCTGAGAGAGTACGAGGCCGATCTCGACCTCATCGCCGGCGCGCTGGCGCCGGGCAGGGTGGAAGCCGCGACGGCCCTGGCCTCCGTGCCGGCGCTGATCCGCGGCTACGGCCATGTCCGGCAGGCCAGCGCCGCGAAGGCGGCGGGCGAACGTGCGCGGCTGATCGAGCGTCTGGCCCAGGCTCCGGCGGAGCCGGCGCTTCGCGCGGCGGAGTGAACGCGCCGGCGCGACGACAGCACGCCAAATCCTCCCGAGTTTCCTGGTCTGTCCCGCGCATCGCAACCCTCTGCAACCGCGGCCGGGCGCCGTTCTAAGCCTTTCTTAAGGCCGGTGTGGCATGACAAGGCGTAGTGTTGGGCCAACGGCATGGGTAGAACAAAGACCGAGAACATCCCGGCGGATGTTTATATCCAGTTTGTGCGGTCGTTGTTCGACAACGCGCACATGCTGGTGATCGGTGGCGTTTGCTACTGGATGCTCGGCTTTATGATCTATTGGCGGACGCACAATCCGCTGTTTGTGGGCTTTTCTTTCGGTCTGCTCTCCATCAGCCTTTTCCGTTACTTCGGCATTCGCAGCTTTCTGAAGACAGGCGGCAACATAGCCAATGTCGAAGAGGCCAGGCGGTGGGAGCGCATTTACATCCTCAAGGGCAGCCTGCAGGGCCTAGGCCTGGGTTCGCTGTGCTTCATATCGATCTACGTTTACCCCGATCCCTTCGCCGAGCTGGCCGCGACGTCGCTGACGATCGCGACCCTGGTCACGGTCGTCGGTCGCAACTACGGCTCCCCGCAGATGGTGCGGATTTTCTCCGTGACCTTCATCGGTCCGGCCGCGCTCGGGCTCCTGCTGCGCATGGACTTCCCGTCGGTCCTGCTCGGCCTGATGATCATCCCGCTGACATTCATCACCATCAACAGCGCCGACCATGTCCGCAACGTGCTCTTCTCCGCCGTCATCGGCCACAAGCAGGCCAGGAACCTGACGCGCCGGTTCGATCGCGCGCTCAACACCATGTCGCATGGCCTGGTCATGCTGGGACCCGACGGGCGCGTCGCGGTGGCCAATGCCGAAGCCGCCCGCCTGATGTCGTTGAAATCGGGCGATGCCTTGCTCGGACGCTCGATCCACGGCCTTTTGATGCGCGGCGTCGCCGGCGGCATGCTGGCGCCGAAAGACTGCCGCTATATCGAGGCGCAGCTGACGCGCGCCTTGCGGGAGGGCCGCGACCGCAAGGTGCTGGTCTCTCTCGCCAATGGCCAGCACTACGAATTCTCCGCCCGAGAAGGCAGCCAGGAACTGGGCGTCATCACCTTCGAGGATGTGACGGCCCGCGTCGAGGCGGAGGAAAAGATCCGCTTCATGGCCCGCTACGACAATTTGACCGGCCTGCCGAACCGCGCCTACTTTCATGAACTGGTCGGCGAGGCCATGGCCTCCGGCGACCAGGACCGGCTGTGCGGCCTCGCGGTGCTCGATCTCGACGACTTCAAGAGCGTCAACGACACGCTCGGCCATCCGGTCGGCGACGGGCTGATCTATGCCGTCGCCGAGCGCCTCGCGGCGATTGCCGGACCGGGCATCACCGTCAGCCGCTTCGGCGGCGACGAGTTCATGATCTTCTTCGACCGTGTCGAGGACGAGAGCCATCTCAGCACCCTGCTCGACCAGATATTCGCGGACTTGCAGGGCGAGGTGGACGTCGCGGGCCATGGCTTGCGCATCCAGAGCAGCGGCGGCGCGGTGCTTTCCAGGGTCAAGGACACCGACGCGGACGCCATGATCGTCAAGGCGGACCTTGCCCTCTACAAGGCCAAGGAGCTCGGCAAGAACAGCTGGCGGCTGTTCGAGGCGGCCATGGACGCCGCCTTCCGCAATCGCCAGCTGATGAAGGCCGATCTGCGCAATGCGGTGCAGGCCAGGGATTTGCGCGTGGTCTATCAGCCGATCGTGGCCGTCAGCACCATGCGCATCGCCAGCTGTGAGGCGCTCTGCCGTTGGGACCATCCCGATCTTGGCCCGATCTCGCCCAGTGTCTTCATTCCGCTCGCCGAGGAGATGGGCATCGTTTCCGACATCAGCACTCTCGTGCTGGAAGCCGCGTGCGCCGAATGCGCCAAATGGCCGGTCCAGACCAGTGTGTCGGTCAATCTGTCCGCCAAGGATTTCCGCAATCGCGACATCGTCCAGAAGGTCAGCGACGCCTTAGCCAAATCGGGCCTGGCGACGCACAGGCTCGAAATCGAGGTCACCGAAACTGCGTTGCTCGACGACAAGTCGCTGACGCGCGAGTCTATCGAGGAGTTGAAGGCGCTCGGCGTGCGCATCGCGCTTGACGATTTCGGCACCGGCTATTCCAGCCTGAGCTATCTCCACAAGCTGCCGCTCGACAAGATCAAGATCGACCGCTCCTTCCTGGTCGATGTCAACCAGAACCGGCAGTCGCTCGATCTTCTGAAGGGCATTGTCGGCCTGTCCCGGACGTTGGGGCTTTCCGTTACCATCGAAGGGGTCGAGACGTTCGAGCAGCTGAAGACGCTGGTTCATCTGGTCAAGCCCGACTTCGTGCAAGGCTTTCTCTTCGGCGCCGCGCTCAGCGCCTCGGGCATCGAGACGATGTCGAGCATCACATGGCCATTTGCCGCGGACCTGCATATCGCCGGCAAACGGACAGCCAGCTGAACGGATTTCGGGCCAAGCTGTAAAAACGGCTCTCGGTCGGTGTGATGTCGTCCGGATTTTGAGTCCGCGGCGATGAAGGTCGCCTTCGCGCAAGTTAACCCGCTACGGCTCGACGTTTTCAAGTCCTGAACTTGAAAATGATCCAGGTGATCGCCGGCAGTTCGTGTCAGACCGCCTCAGTGCCGAGCTTAGCTTTTTTGCTGTGCAGGCTTCGCGAAAATCTACCCTGCTATTAAGGTTAACAAGCGGTAAATCAGCAACATCGAATTTTCAGCTTGTGTCTCATTTCAACTCGAATAGCCTAAACGCAGGCGGAATTCGAGGATCGGCAATGGATGCTGTGAGGAAGAGTGCGTCGGCTGGCGCCAGCGCGAGGATGGACTCCGCGCTCAACCGATCCATGATGCAATTACTGGATCATGTCGAATACCGCCTGATCACCGGCGGCGAAGATCTCGAGGCGCTTTACCGGCTCCGCTACAATTCCTATGTACGCTCCGGTATGTGTGGCCCGATCGCCAGTGGCATGTTCGAGGACCGCTGGGATAATCTGCCCAATTCCTACCGGTTCGGCGTCTATTGTTACGGTGAATTGGTCAGCACATTGCGCTTTCACTATATTTCCAGCGAGCAACCATACTCGCCTTCGATAGATGCCTATCCCGAAGTCTTGCTTCCACGGCTCGCCCGCGGCGAAACCTTCATCGATGGAACCCGTTTCGCAACCGATCCCGACAGCGCGCCGGCACCCGGGGTCCTGCCGTTCCTGACGCTCAGGATCGCCATGGTCGCGTCTTGTTACTTCGGCCAGGACTCGGTGCTCACCCCCGTCAAGCTCGAGCATTCCGCTTTCTACGCACGTTTCTTCAATGCCGTGCAGAGGAGCGAGGCCAAGCAATTTCCAGGCGTTCTTGCCCAGATCGCCCTGTTCGAAATTCCTGCCGGCGAAAACATGCGGCTGACGCTGGAGCGGTTGCCGTTCTTCAAGTCGACGCCGATGGAGCAGCGGCTGATGTTCGGCAACCCGGCCATCAACCGGCTGACGCCCCTCTCCATCGTGCCGACAGCGAAATACTTGCGCGCCGCTGCCTGAACGCAGGCCATGAACCTTTCGCCGGCTACGGCGTTAGCAAGCAATTCCAGGAAGTGTGAGCGGTTTTCCGATCCGGAATTGCGTCAAAACAGGCTCCGCAGCCCGTCTGGTGGGCGATCGCCTGCCGAATGAAAGGATTCCCGACATGACCATCCACTCGCTCGCGCTGACGCCGCTGATCTCGCTGATCGCCGGCGTGTTGATCCTGGTGATGCCGCGGCTCCTCAACTACATCGTCGCGCTTTACCTGATCGTTGTCGGCCTGCTCGGCCTTTTTCCCCATCTCGCCGGCTGAAGTCCTCCTTGCCGCGCGGGCGAAGGCACGGCGTTCAATTTCAACTTTCGTTTGAGGCTGTTGTCGCAGGCTGTGCGGCAATAGCGCCATTGCTCTTGGTTCGGCTTTTCGCTATGTGCCTCAAAGGCATTTTCGAAGGGGTACTTCCATGGCTGATCACTCGCCGACCGGTCCTGTCGAGCTTGGCGCGCAAATGGACTATGCCGAGCACGACCGTACCTACAAGGCCTTCCTCGGCCTGGCCAAATACGGCTCGCTGGTCTGTGCAGCCATCCTTATTGCAATGGCCTTCGGCTTCTTCGTCGGCGGCTTCTTTTCGGCGACCATCCTGTTCATCCTGATCATGGCCGTCGGCGCTCTCATTCTGCGGTAGATTTCCCAAGCCAATTGCACTTGACGTCACCGGACGTCCCGGCCGACGCCTTGCGCATCAAGGTTCCAGCCGAAAGGATCATCCGGTGGGACTAACAGTATTCATCCCTCGTGAGGTTGACCCGAACGAGCCGCGCGTCGCGGCCTCGCCGGAGACGGTGAAACGGCTAGTGGGCCTGGGCTTCGACGTGATCGTCGAGAAGGGCGCCGGCCTCGGCTCTCGCATCCCCGACCAGGATTTTGCTGCTGCCGGCGGCGCCATCGGAACGGTGGCCGACGCCAAAAGGGCTGATGTCGTGCTGAAAGTGCGCCGGCCGACGGATGCCGAGTTGAAGGGCTACAAGTCGGGCACCGCCGTCATCGCCATCATGGATCCCTACGGCAACGACGCCGCTGTTGCTGCGCTCGCCAGGGCAGGGGTCACCGCCTTTTCGATGGAGTTCATGCCGCGCATCACCCGCGCCCAGTCGATGGACGTTTTGTCCTCGCAGGCCAATCTCGCCGGCTATCAGGCGGTGATCGACGCGGCCGCTGAATATGACCGCGCGCTGCCGATGATGATGACGGCGGCCGGCACCGTGCCGGCTGCCAAGGCCTTCATCATGGGCGTCGGCGTCGCCGGCCTGCAGGCGATCGCCACCGCGCGTCGGCTGGGTGCCATCGTCACCGCCACCGACGTGCGCCCGGCGGTGAAGGAGCAGGTGCAGTCGCTCGGCGCCAAGTTCCTGGCGGTCGAGGACGAGGAGTTCAAGGCGGCCGAGACCGCCGGCGGCTACGCCAAGGAGATGTCGAAGGAATACCAGGCCAAGCAGGCGGCGCTGACGGCCGAGCACATCGCCAAGCAGGATATCGTCATCACCACCGCGCTTATACCGGGCCGCCCGGCGCCGAAGCTGGTTTCTTCCGCCATGGTCGCCTCGATGAAGCCGGGTTCGGTGATCGTCGACCTCGCAGTCGAGCGCGGCGGCAATGTCGAGGGCGCGGTGCCTGGCAAGGTCGTAACCACCGAGAATGGCGTCAAGATCGTCGGCCATCTCAACGTGCCGGGCCGCGTTGCGGCGTCAGCCTCTCTGCTCTACGCCAAGAATCTCTATGCCTTCCTCGAGACGATGGTCGACAAGGCGGCGAAACAGTTTTCGATCAAGCGCGACGACGAGCTGGTCAAGGCGACGATGCTGACCGATGGCGGCAAAGTCGTGCATCCTGCCTTCGCCAAGGCGGCGGAAGAGCCGCGCACCGAGCCGGCTGCCATTCCCGCGACGATCATCGTCGCTGACGCCTTCGACAAGCCTGCTGCGAAGAAGATCGCGGCGAAGAAACCCGCCGCAGCCAAGTCGCCCTCGTCTAAGTCGAAAGGGACCGCGTGATGGAACAGCTGCAGAAAGCTCTCGATCAGCTCGATCAGGCGACCGCCGCCGTCCGCCTTGCGGTGCAGGACCTTGCCAACGCGCCCGCAGGCGAGGCTGCCGGTAACGCCGCGCATGCACTCTCGGGCGGCGCCATCGATCCCTTCGTCTTCCGCTTCGCCATCTTCGTGCTGGCGATCTTCGTCGGCTATTATGTCGTCTGGTCGGTGACGCCGGCGCTGCACACGCCGCTGATGGCCGTCACCAACGCCATTTCCTCGGTCATCGTCGTCGGCGCGCTGCTCGCCGTCGGCATCGCCGCTTCCGGCCTTGCGGCTGGCTTCGGCTTCGTCGCCCTGGTGCTGGTCTCGGTAAACATCTTCGGCGGCTTCCTGGTGACCCAGCGCATGCTCGCCATGTACAAGAAGAAGGAAAAGTGACGTGACCGTCAACCTGGCGTCCTTCCTCTATCTCGTCTCCGGCATCCTGTTCATCCTGGCGCTGCGCGGCCTGTCGCACCCGACCACCAGCCGCCAGGGCAATCTCTACGGCATGATCGGCATGGGCATCGCCATCGCCACAACCTTGGCGCTGGCGCTGCCTTCGGCCGGGCGCTTCGGCCTGATCGTGCTGGGTCTCGCCATCGGCGGCGGTATCGGCGCGGTCACCGCGCGTCGCATCGCCATGACCTCGATGCCGCAGCTAGTCGCCGCCTTCCACTCGCTCGTCGGTTTTGCCGCCGTCATGGTGGCCGCCGCCGCCATTTACGCGCCGGAAAGTTTTGGCATCGGCACGGCGGGCGACATCCATGCCCAGGCGCTGGTCGAGATGAGCCTGGGTGTGGCCATCGGCGCCATCACCTTCACCGGCTCGGTCATCGCCTTCCTCAAGCTCGACGGCCGCATGTCCGGAAAGCCGATCATGATCGGCGCCCGCCACTTGATCAACATCGCGCTCGGCGTCGCCCTGGTGGTGCTGATCGTGCTGCTCGTGACCACCGAATCCAAGCTCGTCTTCTGGCTGATCGTCGCCGCCTCGCTGGTGCTCGGCGTGCTCCTGATCATCCCGATCGGCGGCGCCGACATGCCGGTCGTGGTGTCGATGCTGAATTCTTATTCGGGCTGGGCCGCGGCTGCTCTTGGCTTCACGCTCGGCAACCTGGCGCTGATCATCACCGGCGCGCTGGTCGGCTCCTCCGGCGCGATCCTGTCCTACATCATGTGCAAGGGCATGAACCGCTCCTTCATCTCCGTCATCCTCGGCGGCTTCGGCGGCGAGACGGCCGCGGTTGCCAGCGACGGCATCGAGCGCACGGTCAAGCAGGGTTCGGCCGACGACGCAGCTTACCTGATGATGAACGCCCAGAAGGTCATCATCGTGCCCGGCTATGGCATGGCGGTCGCCCAGGCGCAGCACGCGCTGCGCGAAATGGCCGACAAGCTCAAGGCCAATGGCGTCGAGGTCAAATACGCCATCCATCCGGTCGCCGGCCGCATGCCCGGCCACATGAACGTGCTTCTAGCCGAGGCCAACGTGCCCTATGACGAGGTGTTCGAGCTGGAGGACATCAACTCCGAATTCGCCCAGGCCGACGTCGCCTATGTCATCGGCGCCAATGACGTCACCAACCCGTCCGCGCGCGACGACAAGTCCTCGCCGATCTACGGTATGCCGATCCTCGACGTCGACAAGGCCCGCACCTGCCTCTTCGTCAAGCGCTCGCTCGGTTCCGGCTATGCCGGCATCGACAACACGCTGTTCTACAAGGACGGCACCATGATGCTGCTCGGCGACGCCAAGAAGATGACCGAGGAAATCGTCAAGGCGATGGATCACTGAGCGTCATGGCAGGCATCAAAAAGAAAGGCCCGACAGCTGCCGGGCCTTTCTTTTTGAATCTGTAAAGGCGCGCTCAGATATCCAGATTAGCCACCGACAGCGCATTGTCCTGGATGAACTCGCGCCGTGGCTCCACCTCGTCGCCCATCAGCCGAGAGAACAGCGAGTCCGCGTCGGTCGCGTCGTTGACCTTGACCTGCAGCAGCGAGCGCACATTCGGGTCCAGCGTGGTCTCCCAGAGCTGTTCGGCATTCATCTCGCCGAGGCCCTTGTAGCGCTGCATGGTGAGACCCTTGCGGCCGGACGCGAACACCGCGTTGAGCAGCGCCAGCGGCCCCGAAACCAGCTCCGAGGTCTCTTTCCGACGCAAGCTCGGCTGTTCGCCGTAGACCTCCGCCAGGCGCGGCGCGTAGCGGTCGAGCTGGCGCGCATCGGCCGAATTGATCAGCCCGCCATCGAGCTGCACCACATCCTTGACGCCGCGCACGGTGCGCTCGAAGACATAGCCGCCCGAGCCGTCATTGGAGGTCGACAGCCGGCCGGTCCAGCCCCGCTCGGTTTCCTCGGCGATCATGTCGAGACGCTGGGAGACGCGCTCCGCCATTGCGTTGGCGCGGCCGAGATCGGCAAGCACGTCGGCGTTGAGCGCGCCGGCGATCGCCGCCTGCTCGACGACGCTGCGGTTGTAGCGTGTGTGCAGCCCGTTGATCAGCTGACGCACCGCCAGCGCGTCGTCGATGGAGGCGCGCAGGTCCTGTCCCGTCCGCACCTCACCGGAGGCAAGCACCAGGGAGGCCTCGTCCAGCCCGGACTCGATCAGGTATTCCTCATAGGCGCTCTCGTCCTTGAGATATTGCGAGCTCTTGCCTCGCGTCACTTTGTAGAGCGGCGGCTGGGCGATGTAGAGATGGCCGCGCTCGATCAGCTCCGGCATCTGCCGGAAGAAGAAGGTGAGCAACAGCGTGCGTATGTGGGCGCCGTCGACGTCGGCGTCGGTCATCAGGATGATCTTGTGGTAGCGCAGTTTGTCGGCATTGAACTCGTCCTTGCCGATCGAAGTGCCGAGCGCGGTGATCAGCGTGCCGATCATTTCGGAGGAGAGCATGCGGTCGAAGCGCGCCCGTTCGACATTGAGGATCTTGCCGCGCAGCGGCAGGATCGCCTGGTTCTGGCGCGAGCGCCCGCCCTTGGCGGAGCCGCCGGCCGAGTCACCCTCGACGATGAAGATTTCCGATTTTGCCGGATCGCGCTCCTGGCAGTCGGCGAGCTTGCCGGGCAGCGAGGTGACGCCGAGCGTGCTCTTGCGCGTGATGTCGCGCGCCTTGCGCGCAGCTTCGCGTGCCGCGGCCGCCTGGATCACCTTCTCGACCACAACCCTGCCTTCGCTCGGATGCTCTTCCAGCCAGGTGCCGAGCGCCTCGTTGACCAGGCTCTCCACCACCGGGCGCACCTCGGACGAGACCAGCTTGTCCTTGGTCTGCGAGGAGAATTTCGGGTCCGGCACCTTGACCGATAAAACTGCGGTCAGACCCTCGCGGCAATCGTCGCCTGTCAGCGACACCTTTTCCTTCTTGGTCTGGCCGGAGGACTCGCCATAGCCTGTGATCTGCCGCGTCAGAGCCGCGCGGAAGCCCGCCAGATGCGTGCCGCCGTCGCGCTGCGGGATGTTGTTGGTGAAAGCCAGCACATTCTCGTGATAGCTGTCGTTCCACCACATCGCGACCTCGACGGTGATGCCGTCGCGCTCGGCGCGGATCGCGATCGGCGTCTCGATCAGCGGCTTCTTCACCCGGTCAAGATATTTGACGAACTCTTCCAGGCCGCCGTCATAATGGAGCTCATGGCGAACCAGGTCGGCATG
Organism: Mesorhizobium argentiipisi (SeqCode); assembly: GCF_037179585.1. Lineage (NCBI taxonomy): Bacteria > Pseudomonadati > Pseudomonadota > Alphaproteobacteria > Hyphomicrobiales > Phyllobacteriaceae > Mesorhizobium > Mesorhizobium argentiipisi (SeqCode). The sequence goes on along the minus strand of NZ_JAPYKO010000032.1, from coordinate 45,559 downwards.
GCGCGCGTCGGTCAGCACGATGCGTACGCCGGAATTGAGGAAGGCAAGCTCGCGCAGTCGATGCTCCAGCGTGCCATAGTCGAACTCGACCATGGTGAAGGTTTCGGCCGACGGGAAGAAGGTGATCTCGCTGCCGCTGCGGCCCTCATAGGTGCCGGGCTGTTTGTTCTGCTCGTATGTGCCGGTCACCTTCAACGGCGCGTCGGCATTGCCATGCGTGAAGCTCATCTCGAAGATTTCGCCGTTGCGGCGGATCTTGAGCTTGAGCCAGGCCGAAAGCGCGTTGACCACCGAGACGCCGACGCCGTGCAGGCCGCCGGAAACCTTATAGGAGTTCTGGTCGAATTTGCCGCCGGCATGCAGCTGCGTCATGATCACTTCGGCTGCCGAAACACCCTCTGAGGGGTGGATATCGGTCGGAATGCCGCGGCCATTGTCGATGACGGTCACCGAACCATCCGGGTTGAGCGTCACGGAGACGAGGTCGGCGTGACCCGCCAGCGCCTCGTCGATGGCGTTGTCCACCACCTCATAGACCATGTGATGCAGGCCCGAGCCGTCATCTGTGTCGCCGATATACATGCCTGGACGCTTGCGCACGGCATCCAACCCCTTCAAAACCTTGATGGAATCGGCGCCGTACTCGGCTTCCACGCCAATGGCGCTTTCGGTCTGGTCGCTCATGAATACCTGTCTGATTGATGTCGATGGTCCGGCGCGGGAAAGTCACCCCGAATCGCGCCGTTTTGATGTCCTAGATATAGGCGCAAACGGCTGGTTTTCCAAGGTTTGCGGCCATTTTGCCGGCTTGGCGAGCGGTCTTTCCATGCCGGCGCGGGATGCTGGCCTGTGCAGGTGGGCATTCGATCGCGAAAGCCGCGCCGAAACGCGGCCTCGCAAGTGCCGTACTGGAGGCTTCCATGCCTATGCGGCGTTCCGCAATGTCTTCAGGGCCTCGCTCCAGCGGGACAATTCGTCGAGCATCGTCTTTGCGCCTCCCAGCACCTGTTCGCTGGGATGGTATGCGCGGTTCCGGTCAAGCAGCGTCGCATAGGCTGGTAGCGGCTGGTAGCGCCACGCCTTCCGGGATCGGCATGACGCCGACGGAGGTGAGCAGTGGCTTTAGCGCCTGCGCCGCGCGCAGGCCACCCGACACACCGCCATAGCTGAAGATCGCAGCCGGCTTGTAGCGCCATTCATGGATAAGATAGTCGATGGCGTTCACGATCGCGGGCGCCACGAAGTAGTTGTACTCAGGCGCCACGAATACGAAGGCGTCGGCGGCGTCGATCGCCTTCGACCAGGCCTTGGTGTGGTCGTTCTCATATTTGCGCAGGCGCGGATGGTGCGGCTCGTCGAGGATCGGCAGGTTGAACGCGGCAATGTCGGTCAGCACCGGCTCGAACTTGCCGTGCTCGCGCCCGAAACCCTCCAGCCATTCGCCGAAGATCGGACCGGCGCGCCCGGGCCGCGTGCTGCCGATGATGATGTCCAGACGATGCTTCATGGGGGGCTCCTTGCTCAGCGGTATCCATTGGTGACTAACGCAGGCCGCCGCCGGCAACAAGCAGCGATTGGCTGATGCTGGTCACATTCCGGCGAGATGCGGCGATGGTATGCTGCCGTCCGGTCACATGGACGCCGGTCTTGTCGGGCACTACATTCGGCGCTGACAGCGGAGCATGCTTCATGGACACCAAGCCCGCCCCCTTCGTGCCGCCGGCGCCCAAGCCGCGCACCCAGCCGCCCTCGACGCTGGAGATGATGCGCATCGTCTACCGCAACCCGCTCGAGCTCTGGGGCGAGCACACCTACAACGAGCCCTGGATATCGGTGACCGGCATCGGCGGCCCACTGGTCATCGCCAACGACCCCGGCCTCATCCGCCATGTGCTGATCGATAACGCCAGGAATTACAAGATGGCCACGGTGCGCCAGCTGATCCTGCGCCCGATCCTGCGCGACGGGCTGCTGACCGCAGAGGGCGAGGTCTGGAAGCGTTCCCGCAAGGCGATGGCGCCGGTGTTCACGCCGCGCCACATCTTCGGCTTCGCCGGGCCGATGCTGAAGCGCACGCTGGAATTCGTCACCCGCTACGAGGCCGGCGGCGAGACCGATGTCGCCCACGACATGACGCTGCTCACCTATGACATCCTGGCCGAGACGCTGTTTTCCGGCGAGATCGCCGGCGAGCCCGGCAGCTTCGCCAGCGAGATCGACCGCCTGTTCGAGACCATGGGCCGTGTCGACCCGCTTGACCTTCTGCGCGCGCCGGAATGGCTGCCGCGGCTAACCCGCATCCGCGGCCGCAAGACCATGGCCTATTTCCGCAACATCGTAGCCAACACAGTGAAGATGCGCGAGGGGCGGCTGAAGCGCGATCCCGACGGCGTGCCGCAGGATTTCCTCACGCTTCTGCTGCGCGCCGAAGGGCCGGACGGGCTGACACGCGCCGAAGTCGAGGACAACATCATCACCTTCATCGGCGCCGGCCATGAGACGACCGCGCGGGCGCTGGGCTGGACCATCTATTGCCTCGCCGAGGCGCCTTGGGAGCGCGACAAGGTCGAACAGGAGATCGACGCGGTGCTGGCGCGCGAGCCCGACCCGACGAAGTGGCTGGATGCCATGCCGCTCACCCGCGCCGCTTTCGAGGAGGCGCTCAGGCTCTATCCGCCGGCGCCCTCGATCAACCGCGAGCCGATCGAGCCGGAGACCTGGAACGGCCTCTACATTCCGAAATACGCCGCCGTGCTGGTGATGCCCTGGGTGGTACATCGCCACAGAAAACTCTGGGACAGGCCGGACGCCTTCCTGCCGGAGCGCTTCCATCCGGAAAACCGCGACAGGATCGACCGCTTCCAATACCTGCCCTTCGGCGCCGGCCCGCGCGTCTGTATCGGCGCCAGCTTCGCCATGCAGGAGGCGATCATCGCGCTGGCGATCCTGTTGTCGCGCTTCCGCTTCGATGTGACGTCGCAGACGCGGCCTTGGCCGGTGCAGAAACTCACCACACAGCCGCAGGGCGGCCTGCCGATGCAGGTCTCCCGGCGGGCGTAGCGACTGGTCTAGCGGTCGGCGATCGGCCGGCGCTGCTGAAACTGACCGGCGGCGCGGAAGCGCCAGAGATAGCTGGGCAGGATCGTGGCGATCGCCTGCGGCTGGATGCCCAGCCCGGCAAGCGTCCTGGCGGCCTCGACGGCTTCGTCCGAGACCACGTTGTCCTCACGCAACTGCAGCACCTGGTCCTTGGTCAGGAGCGGATTGGGCAGCAGCTGGAGGATCGACGCCTGGATGTTCGCCACCCACCACGGCACCGGCACCAGCAGCCGCCGGCGGTCGATGACCGCGAGAAGCTCTTCCATGCATTCCTTGAAGGTCAGCACCTGCGGGCCGCCGAGCTCGTAGATCTGGCCGCCCTTGACGTTGCCGTCGACCGAGCGCGCGATCGCTTCGGCGACGTCGCCGACATAGACCGGCTGCAGCTTGTTCTCTCCGCCGCCGATCAGCGGCAGGATGGGCGACAGGCGCGCCATGCTGGCGAAGCGGTTGAAGAAGCGGTCCTCCGGTCCGAAATTGATCGACGGCCGGAAGATCACGGCATCCTGAATCGTCTCGAACACCGCCCTTTCGCCGAACGCCTTCGTGCGAGCGTACTCGGACGGCGAATTGAGATCGGCGCCGAGCGCCGAGATCTGGGTGAGGCCGGCGCCGACCGAGCGTGCGGCCTCGGCCACGGCGCGCGCGCCGAACTCGTGCACGGCGCCGAATTTCTGGCGGCCAGTCTCATGCAGGATGGCGACCAGATTGACGACATGGTCGGCGCCCTGCACGGCGCGGTCGACCGACCAGCGCACGCGCACATTGGCCTGCACCGGCTGGATTTGGCCGACATTGCCGAGCGGCTGCACATGGCCGGCAAGGTCGGGCCGCCGGCAGGCGACCCGGATGCGGTAGCCGCGCTTGGCCAGCGCGCGCACCACATGGCGACCGACGAAGCCCGAGCCACCGAAGACGACGACGAGCTTGGGGGTCTGCAGGATTTCGGTCATGACTGGCTCCGCGCGAGTGCTTGGCTGAAGCCGTTTCTTAATCCGTTTCTCGCCAAAGGCAAAGAGCGACCGGAGGTCGCCGTCGGCTTGATTTCGCTCCTCTCAAGAAGCGGGGTTTTCCGGCGGTGTCAGCGTCGAAACAGGGCGCAACGAGGCGGCCTCACCTAGACGGTATCAAGGTGGCATGAAGCAAGCACGCCCGCCCTGAACGCCTGGCGCGCCGCGCCGCCAACCGCGAGCCGGACGAAGCCAACCCAAGGCGGCTCGCGGCGTATGGTGCCGGATATGGGTGGCGTCAGGCTGGGAAAAGGTCAACAGGGCAGCGAAAATCAGGCCGAATAGCGCTCGGCGAATTCGGAGATGCGCTGCACGACGGCCCTGGATGTGGTGATGCCGCGCGCCTTTGCCTTCTCCGCGGCTTCGGCGCGCGAGCGTCCGGGAATATGCACGCCATAGCGCCGCCGCAGCCGGTCGAGCTGGTCCTTCATGCGCTGCTCGAAATCCGGATCGAGCAGCTTGGGCTCGATGGCCAGAACGAAAAGCCCGGTGCCGGGGCTGTCAGGTCCGCCGGTGAACCAGGGCGCGTCGAGCGACCAGTTGGCGCCGGAAATGCCTGCGGCCAGCACTTCGACCATCAAAGCGATGTTGGCGCCGCGCTGGCCGCCAAAGGCAAGCATCGCGCCCTTCATAGCCGCCGCAGGATCGGTGGTCGGGTTGCCGCTGGCATCCAGCGCCCAGCCTTCCGGGATCTTTTTGCCGTCCTCAGCGGCTTTGCGGATGTTGACGAAGGCGGTGGCGCTCGACGACTGGTCGATGACCAGCGGCGGCCCGTCGGCGGCGGGCGACGCAAAGGACATCGGATTGGTGCAATAGACCGGCTTGACCGAGCCTGAGCCGGCGAGCACCGCTGGCCCGTTGGTGGCAGCAAAGGAAACCAGCCCCTGTTCGGCCAGCCGGCCGGTGAAATAGCCGAGCGCGCCGCACGTATAGGCGTTCTTCTGCGAGAAGATCGAGACGCCGAACAGTTTCGCCGCCTTGACCAGGTCGTCGATCGTGCGGTCGAAGCCGGTATGGGCAAGACCGCCGCGCGCGTCTGAGAGATAGACCGCGAGCGCCGGCCGGGTGATCACCGGATCGGCATTGCCGTCGATGCGGCCGGCTTCGAGCGCCTCCAGATAGTCGATGAAATGCGACAACCCAACCGTCGACAGACCCTCGGCTTCCGCGGCGATGATCGAACCGGTCAGCGACTGTGCCGCCTCCTCATTGGCGCCGGCGCCGAGCGCCGCCATTCGGCATAGGCCTGTTGCCTGGGCGAGGGTGAGTTGCATCGTGGCCGTCCTAAGGGAGTAGGGGAATAAGGGAGTAGGGGAGAGTAAGGGGAAATTGTGGAGCGAATAGCGAATGGGGGTGGAAATGTGAATGCGGATCGTGGCTGAACACTCCGCTACTCCGCTACTCCGCTACTCCGCTACTCCGCTACTCCGCTACTCCGCTACTCCGCTACTCCCCTACTATCCGATCTTGACCGGAATCCGCGCCTCGATCCGGCTGAAGACGAAGACCAGGATGCCGGTGATCGTCATATAGATCAGCGCCAGGAGCAGCAAAGGCTCGTAGGTCAGATAGGTGTCCTGGCGCACCTTGGAGGAAACGGCGAAGATGTCGATGACGCTGATCGTCGCCACCAGCGGCGTCGATTTCAGCTGCAGCACGGTCTCACCGGTCAGCGTCGGCAGCGCACGGTAGAAGGCTTGCGGCAGCCAGATGCGGCGGAAGATTTTCCAACGGCTCATGCCGAAGGCGCGAGCGGCCTCGAGCTGGCCTCTTGGAACGCCGGCGAAGGCGCCGCGCATCACTTCACCTTCATAACCAGCGAAGGAAAAGGTCAGCGCCACCACGGCGTAGGGCCAAGCCTGCCTGAGATAGGGCCATAGCCAGGATTCACGGATCCACGGATATTGCGGGAAGATCGAGCCGAGGCCGTAATAGAGCAGCCAGAGCTGCAGGAGCAGCGGCGTTCCCCGGATGATGGTGCAGAAGGCTTTTGCCGGCGCCGAGAACCAGATCGGTCCGCCTGCCTGGGCGAGCCCGAGCGGCACCGCAAGCGCAAAGCCCAGCGCGCAGGTGACGGCGAGGATCCAGAGCGACCGCCATAGGCCTATCAGGCCCATTTCCCAATATTGCGGCAGCCAGTCCCAGCGCTTGAAGAAGGCCGCGCAAAGCACCAGCGCCAAGGCGATCAGGATGAGCACGATGCGGTGCGGCTTGAGCCAGATCGAGGCCCGCGCCGCGATATTGATCGCGATGGCTTCGGCCGACATCAGCGCGCCTCCTTGACGGAGGGCATGCCGCGCCGTGACCAGGCTTCGACGCGGCCGATGATCAGGTTGGAGAACAGCGTGAGCGCGAGGTAGAGCGCGCCGGCCGCGAGATAGAAGAGCAAATAGGCCTTGGTGACGCCGGCCGCCTGGCGCGTCGCCAGCGTCAGTTCGAAGAAGCCGACGACGGCAAGCAGCGCGGTGTCCTTGGTGGCGATCAGCCACAGATTGGCGAGGCCGGGGATGGCGAAGGGCAGCATCGCCGGCAACGTGATGCGCCGCAGCATCAGGCCGGGCGACATCCCGTAGGCGCGGGCGGCCTCGATCTGGCCTTGCGGGATGGCGAGGATGGCGCCGCGGATGACTTCGGTCGAATAGGCGCCCTGTACGAAACCCAGCACGAAAATGCCGGCCGCGAGCCCGCTGATGTCGACACGGCTGTAGCCGATCGCCGTCAGCATCTGATTGATGAGATCTGTCCCGGCATAGTAGAGCAATAGGATCAGCACCAGTTCCGGCACGGCGCGCACGATGGTCGTGTAGACCGCGAGCAGGTCGCGCGTCACCGGGCCGCCATAGAGTTTGCCGAAGGCGCCGGCGGTGCCGATCATCAGGCCGAGGCAGGTGGCGCCTACGGCGATCTCGATCGAATGCAGCAGCCCGACAAGCAGCGTACCGCCCCAGCCGGGCGCCACGGGCGACAGGAGTTCCATGATGCCGGCCGCGGAGGCCGGAAGAAAGACGTCGATCAGCTTCGCCCCCGATTGCTGGCAAGCCGCTGATCATCGGGTCAGCGACTTGCATGCGTGGCAAGGTTGGGCATGGCGCGTACGCCATGCCCTCACTCATGTGCGAGAGGGTTCAGTTCGACTGCGTGGCGCCGCCGTAAATGTCGAAGTCGAAATATTTCTTCGAGATCTCGTCATACTTGCCGTTGGCGCGGATCGCCTTGATGCCGGCGTTGAACTTTTCCTTGAGCGCGGTGTCTTCCTTGCGGACGCCGACGCCGACGCCCGGTCCGAGCACTTCGTCGTCCGGGGCCACCATGCCCTTCAGGTCGCAGCAGGCCTTGCCCTGGTCGGTCTTGAGGAATTCGCCGAGCGCGATCGAGTCCGCCTGCACCGCGTCGATACGGCCGGCGGCCAGATCGTTATTGGCTTCGTCCTGCGTCTGGTATTCCTTGATCTCCTGCGCGCCGGTGAAGTGCTTCTTGGCGTAGACCGCATGCACCGTGGACACCTGGACGCCGATCACCTTGCCCTTGAGGTCGTCCGGCGTGGCGCCGAATTTCTGGTCCTTCGGCCCGATGATCGCGGTCGGGGTGTTGTAGTACTTGTCGGAGAAGTCGATCGTCTTCTTGCGCTCGTCGGTGATCGACATCGAGGAGACGATGGCGTCGATCTTCTTGGTGGTCAGAGCCGGGATGATGCCGTCCCATGCCACCGGCGTGATCACGCAGTCGAGCTTCTCTTCGGCGCAAACGGCGTCGACGAAGTCGATCTCCCAACCCACCCACTTGCCGCTGGCGTCTGGCGAGGTGAAGGGCGGATAGGGTTCGGCGGCGACGCCGATCTTGACCTGCTCGGCCTTGGCCACGCCGCCCATCGCTGCGACGCCGATAAGCAGCGCCGCGGCGAATGTCTTGAGAACAGTCTTCATGTCAGGACTCCCAGTTTGTTGTTGTTCCCGGTTTTCGCTCCGCTTGATGCCGGCTCCTAGCCGACATTGCGGAGGAATTGCTTGAGCCTTTCGGATTTGGGCGCGCCGAACAGCTGTTCCGGCGGACCTTCTTCCTCGACCAGCCCATTGTAGAGATAGACGACATGCGTCGCGACCTCACGGGCGAACTTCATTTCATGCGTCACCAGCACCATGGTGCGCCCCTCGCGCGCCAGGTCGCCGATCACTTTCAGCACCTCGCCGACCAGTTCGGGATCGAGTGCCGACGTCGGCTCGTCGAACAGCATGACGCGCGGATTGATCGCCAGCGCCCGGGCGATCGCGGCGCGCTGCTGCTGGCCGCCGGACAGGAAGGCAGGATAGACGTCGCGCTTCTCCGCCAGCCCGACGCGGGCAAGCAGCTTCTCGGCCTGGGCGATCGCCTCGTCGCGCTTGACGCCCAGCACATGCACCGGAACCTCGATGACGTTCTCGATCAGCGTCATGTGACTCCACAGGTTGAAATTCTGGAACACCATGCCGAGCCGCGTGCGGATCCGCTCGATCTGCCTGCGGTCGGCCGGAACCGTGTGGCCGTGGCTGTCGGCCTTGAGCTTGATCTCCTCGCCATTGACCCGGATGATGCCGCTGGTCGGGTTTTCCAGGCAGTTGATGCAACGCAGCAGCGTCGATTTGCCGGAGCCGGAGCCGCCGATGATGGCGACCACCTCGCCGTCGCGCGCCGACAACGAAACGCCCTTCAGCACGTGCAGCTGGCCGAACTTCTTATGCAGGTTTTCGACGTGGATGGCTTCGGCGGCGCCGTTTTGCGCCTCGCCGGATCGGACTGCGGCAGCGTCCTCCACGCTCACCGGGTGACCTCTATCTGGCCGACGGCAGGTCGTCGAACGTCCATCCGGCTAATCAACATACGCTGTCCTGCCCACTCCAGACTTCAGCATGGACCCGACAGCGCGAGCCCGTCAATCCCGCCCATTACGGCACTTGCGGCGTTGTTGTGCAAGTGTATAAATAGCCTCTCATGAAATTTTTTCGATTTTTTTCAGCATAAAAGGGCATCGATGAGCGCTTTCGGATCACAGTCCATGGCGGCGCCGCTGCGGCGTGTGCTGATGCGTTCGGCAGCCAATGCCATGCGCGACGCCGACAGGGCTGCCTGGCACTATGGCCCGGGGTTCAACCCGGCGAAAGCCGCCGCGCAGCACGCGGCCCTTGCCGAACTGGTGGCGGGTTCCGGCGCCGAGATCGAGTGGATCGAGGACAAGGCCGACGGCCTTTCGGATTCGGTGTTCACGCATGACCCGTCGCTGGTGACCGACCGCGGCGCGCTGATCCTGTCCATGGGCAAGCCGCTGCGCGCCAAAGAGCCCTCGCTGCATGAGGAAACCTACAAAAGCCTGGGCATTCCGATCCTCGGCCGCGTCGAGGCTCCCGGCCAGGTCGAAGGCGGCGACTGTGTATGGCTGGATGCCCGCACGCTGGCGATCGGGCGTGGAGTGCGCACTAACCAGGAAGGCATCCAGCAGGTTGCCAACCTGCTGACGCCGCTGGGCATTTCCGTCTACGGATTCGATCTGCCGCTGTGGCAGGGGGAAGAGGCGTGCCTGCATCTGATGTCGGTGATCAGCCCGCTGGCCGACGACCTCGCCCTGGTCTATTCGCCGCTTTTGCCGGCACCGTTCTACCAGATGCTGAAGGCGCACGGCATCCGCCTGGTCGAAGGCGACCCGCAAGAGTTTGCCGCCTCCAACGGCCTCAGCCTGAACGTGCTGCCGACCAGCCCGTTGAAGGTCATTGCCGTGGCCGGCTTTCCCAAGACCAAAGCCGCGATGGAAGCCGCCGGCTGCACGGTCGAGATATTCGAGGCGGACGCGCTCTGCATCGCCTGCGAAGGCGGGCCGACATGCCTGACGCGGCCGATCCTGCGTCAATGAATGCGCGCCGCAAGTTCCGCCGCGAGGGCGAGGAGCGGCGGCGGCAGGATCTGATCGATGCCACCCTGGACAGCGTGGCGGAACATGGCCTTGAGGGCGCCACCTTGCGCACCATCGCCTTGCGTGCCGGCGTCACCGCCGGGCTGATCCGGCACTATTTCCCCGGCAAGGAAGATTTGCTGCAGGAAGCCTATGCAGCATTGATGGGCCGCATGACCGAGCAGGCGAAAGCGGCTTTGGCCATGGAGGATGCCTCTCCGCGCCAACGCCTTGCGGCTTTCGTCACCGCCAACCTCGACGCGCCGATCATCGACCAGCGGGTGTTTTCGCTCTGGGCGACCTTCATCGGCCGCGCCGGCGCGGATCCGACGCTCGCCCGCGCCCATCGCGAAGGTTATCTCGGCTTTCGCAACGAGGTGGAAGCGGTCGTCGCCGAAGTGCTCGCCGCCGAACGGCGCAAGCCCGACGCGGCCGAGCTGCGCCACCATGCCATTGCCATCAACGCGATCATCGACGGGCTCTGGATCGAAGGCTGCCTGGCTGGCGAGATGTTCTCGCCCGGCGAATTGGCGGCGATCGGCATCAAGGCCGTCGAGGCCGAGCTCGGCCTCGCGCCGCTGGAGCTAAAGGGAGGAAACCAATGACCACCATCGGCGAAGCGCTGATCACGCTGCTCGAGGCGCATGGCGTCGACACTGTCTTCGGCATTCCGGGCGTGCATACGGTCGAGCTCTATCGCGGGCTGGCGCGCTCGAAGATCCGCCATGTCACGCCGCGCCACGAGCAAGGCGCCGGCTTCATGGCCGACGGCTATGCGCGCGCCGGCGGCCGGCCGGGCGTCGCCTTCGTCATCACCGGGCCGGGCCTCACCAACACCATCACCGCCATGGGTCAGGCGCGCGCCGATTCGGTGCCGATGCTGGTCATCTCCGGCGTCAACGCCACCGATACGCTCGGAAAAGGGCTGGGCTTCCTGCATGAACTGCCCGACCAGCGCGGCATGATGGAGAAGGTGGCGCTGTTTTCGGAGCGCATCATCGAAGCCGGGCAACTGCCTGGCGCGCTCGCCCGCGCCTTCGCGCTTTTCTCGTCGGCGCGGCCGGGCCCGGTACATATCGAGATTCCCACCGATGTCATGGTCAAGCCCGCCGACGGCATAGTGGCGGCGCTGAGCAACGCCGCACCGCCCGCCCCGGACGCGGCGGCGATCGCCGAAGCGGCGAAGCTGATCAAGGCAGCCGGCCGCCCGCTGATCCTTTCGGGCGGCGGCGCCAGGAAGGCCGACGCGGCGCTGCAGCGCCTCGCCGAGACGCTTGGCGCCGCCGTCGTCGAGACGGCCAATGCGCGTGGCCTGCTGCATGGCCATCCACTTTGCGTGCCGGCCAGCCCCAGCCTCAAGGCAGTGCGCGCGCTGATGGCGGACGCCGATCTGGTGATCGCCGCCGGCACCGAATTCGGCCCGACCGACTATGACGGCTATGGCGACGGCGGCTTCGTGCTGCCGAAAAACCTGATCCGCATCGATATCGGCGCCGACCAGATCGCGCGCCGTCCCGTGACGGTCGGCATCCAGGCCGATTGCGCCGAAGGGATCGAGGCATTGCTGCTGGCTATCGGGCCGGGTCATCCGGCGGCGAAGGGCGGCGAAGTCCGCGCGGCAGCCGCGCGCGAGGCCGCGCGGGCCGAGCTGAAGCCCGAATACCTGGCGCAGGTTCGCGCCGTGGAGATGATCCGCGACGCGCTTCCGGGCGCCATCCTCGTCGGCGATTCGACCCAGCCGATCTATGCCGCCAACCTCTATTACGACCACGACCGTCCCGGCGGCTGGTTCAACGCCGCGACCGGCTTCGGCGCGCTGGGCTACGGTCCGCCGGCGGCGATCGGCGCGGCACTTGCCGTGCCCGAGGCGCCGGTGGTGTGCCTCACCGGCGATGGCGGCTTCCAGTTCACCCTGCCGGAGATCGGCGCCGCGCTCGACGCCGAGACGCCGGTGATCTTCGTTGTCTGGAACAATCGCGGCTATCGCGAGATCGAAACCTCAATGCTCGATGTCGGCGTCGAGCCGGTCGGCGTCTCGCCGGCGCCGCCGGATTTCTGCAAGCTCGCCGAGGCCTACGGCATCGAGGCCGAGCGCTTGACCGGGGTCGGCGGCCTGGTGGAGGCGCTGAAGCGCGCGCGGGCGGCGGCCAAGCCGCGCGTCATCGAAATCACCGTCGACTGAAGGCTGGTGCCACCGTTGCTCGGCCCATGCTGGCGCACCGCCAATTGGCGTCGCCTGCCACGGTTCGACGCATGCAAAGACGCTGCGCCAGCCATGTCGATATTTCAATTGAGTGACAGCGCGAAAGGCGCGACGTTCGAGCCTGGGGAGGCATAACCCAAGATATAATCATAAAAAAAATGACAGGAGCGGTCTAAGTATGACGGAAACGCTGAATGGCAGGCATGTCGTGGTGACGGGCGGCACTGGGGCGCTCGGCGGCGCGGTTGTCGGCAGGTTGCTGGAGCAAGGCGCGATCTGCCACGTGCCCAATGCCCACGCGGCGGCCCCGCCGCATTTTCCTTACGCAGCCCATGCCAGCGTGCATCTGGCGCACAATGTCGACTTGTCGGATTCGGCGAAGGTCGACGCCTTCTACCATCAGGTGCCCGCGCTCTGGGCCTCGATCCACCTTGCCGGCGGCTTCACCATGGCGCCGGTCGAAAAGATCGAGTCGGCTTCCTTCGCCGAAATGATGGACACCAACGCCCGCACGGCCTTCCTGTGCAGCCGCGCCGCCGTGCGCTCGATGCTGACCTCCAACACGGCCGGCCGCATCGTCAACGTCACCGCGCGGGCGGCGCTGGAACCGCGCAAAGGTTCGGGCATGGTCGCCTATACGGCGAGCAAGGCGGCGGTCGCGGCCATGACGGTGGCGATGGCTGAGGAGCTGAAGCACAAGGGCATCCTGGTCAACGCCGTGGCGCCCTCGACGCTCGACACGCAGGCCAATCGCGACAGCATGCCGGACGCCGATTTCAGCAAATGGGTCAGCCTCGAGGCCGCGGCCGAAGCGATCGCCTATCTCGCCTCGCCCGCCAACCAGGCTATGAGCGGCACGCTGGTTCCGCTCTACGGCCGGGCCTGACAGCACAGATATTCCGATAAAAGAAAAACCCCGCCGGATCGCTCCGACGGGGTTTTTTGTCACTGCTCAGCGAAGAAGCTTAGTTGCCCTGCTTCTTCAGCGCCGCGCCCAGGATGTCGCCGAGCGACGCGCCGGAGTCGGTCGAGCCATACTGGGCGACCGCTTCCTTCTCCTCGGCGATTTCCAGCGCCTTGATCGAGACCTGCAGCTTGCGGGTCTTCTTGTCGAAGGCAATGACCCGGGCGTCGACCTTCTGGCCGACGGTGAAGCGCTCGGGGCGCTGCTCGTCGCGGTCGCGCGAAAGATCGGAACGCTTGATGAAGGTCTCGATGCCGCTGTCGACCAGCCGCACGTCCAGACCGCCATCCTTCACGCCGATCACCTCGCAGGTGACGACGGCGTTCTTGCGCAGCTCGCCGCTGGTGGCCGCTTCGCCGACCGTGTCACGGGCCAGCTGCTTGATGCCGAGCGAGATGCGCTCCTTCTCGATGTCGACGTCGAGCACCTGCGCCTTGACCATGTCGCCGCGATTGTACTCTTCGATGACCTGCTCGCCCGGACGGGTCCAGTCCAGGTCGGAGAGATGCACCATGCCGTCCACGTCGCCTTCCAGGCCGATGAACAGGCCGAACTCGGTCTTGTTCTTGACCTCGCCCTCGACCTGGCTGCCGACCGGATGGTTGCGCGCGAAGGCTTCCCACGGGTTCTCCAGCGTCTGCTTGAGACCGAGCGAGATGCGGCGCTTGGCCGGATCGACCTCGAGCACGACCACGTCGACTTCCTGGGTCGTCGACAGGATCTTGCCGGGGTGCACGTTCTTCTTCGTCCACGACATTTCCGAAACGTGGATGAGGCCCTCGATGCCCGGCTCCAGCTCGACGAACGCGCCGTAGTCGGTGATGTTGGTGACGGTGCCCTTGATCTTCTTGCCGATGGGGAACTTGGTGCCGATATCCGACCACGGATCCGACTCGAGCTGCTTCATCCCGAGCGAGATGCGGTGGGTTTCCTGGTTGATGCGGATGATCTGCACCTTGACCGTCTGACCGATATTGAGGATCTCGGTCGGATGGTTGACGCGGCGCCAGGCCATGTCGGTGACATGCAGCAGGCCGTCGATGCCGCCGAGGTCGACGAACGCACCGTAGTCGGTGATGTTCTTGACCACGCCTTCGACCACCTGGCCTTCCTCGAGGTTCTGCACGATTTCCGAACGCTGTTCGGCGCGGCTCTCCTCGAGCACGGTGCGGCGCGACACCACGATGTTGCCGCGGCGGCGATCCATCTTGAGGATCTCGAAGGGCTGCGGGTTGTGCATTAGCGGGGTGACGTCGCGGATCGGGCGGATATCAACCTGGCTGCGCGGCAGGAAGGCCACGGCGCCGTCGAGGTCGACGGTGAAGCCGCCCTTGACCTGGTTGAAGATGACGCCTTCGACGCGCTCACCCTTGGTGAACTTCTCTTCGAGACGCACCCAGCTCTCTTCGCGGCGAGCCTTCTCGCGCGACAGCATGGCTTCGCCAAGCGCGTTCTCGATGCGCTCGACATAGACTTCGACGGTGTCGCCGACCTTGAGGGAGGATTCCTTGCCCTTGGCGCCGAATTCCTTCAGCGGCACGCGGCCTTCGACCTTGAGGCCGACATCAATGATGGCCATGTCCTTTTCGATCGCGGTGATCGTGCCCCGGACAACCTGGCCCTCGCCGGAATGGCCGGCGGTGAATGATTCTTCGAGCATGCTCGCGAAATCGTCGCGAGACGGATTAGCAGCTGACATTGTTTCTCCTGGAATGCTCCGCGCGCTGGCGGAGCGGGCGCCGTGGGTTAGCGTTGCGTGAGCCTGCCGGCGTTCCGGGCTGAAGAGCCCTTGGCCACTTATTAAGTGGCAAGTCCGGCGCATGAAGAATGCTGGCAGGCTGGTTCGTGCCCGATATGGGTATTTTCGCCGCTCAAGGCAACCGAAAAGCCCGATCAGGCCTTGTTTCTCTTGGCAAGGACGTCGTCAACGATCGCCATCGTCGCCAGAAACGCGGCTTCTATAGCCATTTCGCTGGTATCAAGCAAGTGCGCGTCTGCCGCGGGCTTCAACGGTGAGTCGGCGCGGCCCATGTCGCGCTCGTCGCGGCGCTCGATGTCGGCGAGGATGGTGGCGAAATCGGCGCTGCCGCCCATGCTCTCAATCTCGGCCAGCCGGCGCCTGGCGCGCACTTCGGCGCTCGCCGTCACATAGAGCTTGATGTCGGCATCGGGGCACACCACCGTACCGATGTCGCGGCCGTCGAGCACAGCACCCGGCGCCGCCTTGGCGAACTCGCGCTGCTTCTCGACCAGGATGCGCCGCACCGTGGGAATGACCGCGACCTTGGAGGCCGCCTCGCCCACCGCATGCGCCGACAGCACTGTGCGGTCGAGGTTGGAGAGGTCGACCTGTCGCGCCGCGGTTTCGGCCGCGGAGACATTGTCGAGCGGCAGGCCGAGCTCGAGCAGCTTGTGGGCCACCGCGCGGTAAGTGAGGCCGGTGTCGAGCAGGTTCAGGCGGTAGTGATCGGCGAGCCGGCGGGCGAGCGTGCCCTTGCCGGCGCCTGCGGGTCCGTCGATGGCGATGGTGAAGGGGGCGCTCATTGGCCGGTCGCAGCGATCGACGGGCAAGATGAATAAGACAAATGCCGCGTTCCTTCACACCCCCCTCTGTCCTGCCGGACATCTCCCCCGCAAGGGGGTAGATTGGCAGTTCCGATGCCGGCGCCTTCCGTCCAGCGTTGGAGATTGGCGAAAGCCGCGATGACGGTTGATCTCCCTCCCCGCGGGGGAGTTGTCCGGCAGGACAGAGGGGGGTGCTGTCCCGCCAACGTCTCAAGTCGGCTCAATCTCATCGCCGTCACTCGATCTCCGCGCCCAGCCCCTTCATCAATCCCATGAACTCCGGAAAGCTCGTCGCGATCATGTTGGCGTCGTCGATCGTCACCGGCTTCTCCGTCGCCAGTCCCATGACCAGGAAACTCATGGCGATGCGGTGGTCGAGATGCGTCTTCACCGCCGTATCGGGGCCGTTGGGATGAGCGCCGAGCCCCTTGCCGCCCGGTCTGCCGCGCACGGCGAGCGAGGCTTCGCCCTCTGTGCAGTCGACACCGGTGAGCTCCAGGCCCCTAGCCACCGCCGCCAGACGGTCGGATTCCTTGACCCGAAGTTCCTCCAGCCCCTGCATCAGCGTCTCGCCCTCGGCGAAGCTCGCGGCCACCGCCAGCACCGGATACTCGTCGATCATCGACGGCGCGCGCTCGGGCGGCACCACCACGCCTTTCAGCTCCGAGGAGCGCACGCGCAAATCCGCCACATCCTCGCCGCCGGCATTGCGCCGATTGAGGATATCGATCTTGCCGCCCATCTCCTGCAGGGTCAGAAGCAGTCCGGTGCGGGTCGGGTTCATCAGCACGTTCTCGATGACGATGTCCGAACCCGGCACGATCAGCGCCGCCACCAGCGGGAAGCCGGCGGAGGAGGGGTCGCCCGGCACGGCGATCGTCTGCCCGGTGAGCTTGCCCTGGCCCTCGATGAAGATGTGGCGCACGCCGCGCTCGTCGGTCTCCACGGTCAGGTTTGCGCCAAAGCCTTTCAGCATCTTTTCGGTGTGGTCGCGCGTCATCACCGGCTCGATGACCGTGGTGATGCCCGGCGTGTTCAGGCCAGCAAGCAGCACCGCCGACTTCACCTGGGCCGACGCCATCGGTACGCGATAGGTGATCGGCGCGGCGTGCTTCGGTCCGCGCAGCGTGATCGGCATGCGGTCTCCGGGTGCTGCCTTAATCACCTGCACGCCCATCTGGCGCAGCGGGTCGAGCACGCGGCCCATCGGCCGGCCGGAGAGCGAAGCGTCGCCGATGAAGGTCGTCTCCATGTCATAGGTGCCGACGAGGCCCATGGTGAGGCGCGAGCCGGTGCCGGCATTGCCGAAATCGAGCGGGCCCTCAGGTTGCAGCAGCGCGCCATTGCCGGTGCCGCGGATCACCCATTCGGCGCCCGTCTTTTCGATATGCGCCCCCATTGCCTTCATGGCGGCACCGGTACGCATCACGTCCTCGCCCTCGAGCAGGCCGGTAATGCGCGTCTCGCCGGAGGCCAGGCCGCCGAACATGAAGGAGCGGTGCGAGATCGACTTGTCGCCCGGCACGCGCGCTGTGCCGGCAAGGGCAGGGGATTTGCGGGCCGTGGCTGGTTTAGCGGCGGCGGAATGAGACATTGTGTCGTCCAAAATGAAATGCCGGCAGGCCGGCGCGGTTCGTCATGTTGCGGCGGTCTCGTAACACGGCGCGCGGCAATGGTCATCCCCTGGTGCGGCCGTTCGGACGCAACCCTTTACGACGCCGGCTTTTGGCTTTGACAGCGCTCAAAACTGCGGTTAAGGGGACCACTCTTTTATTGACGAGGCCTGATGTGGCAAAAGCTGAACTTGGCACCAAACGTATCGACCCTGAGACGGGACGGAAATTCTACGATCTCAACAAGGACCCGATCGTCTCGCCCTATACCGGCAAGAGCTATCCGCGATCCTATTTCGACGAAGGCAAGATTTCCGCCATCGAGGAGGATGAGGAGGTCGCCGACAAGGAACTGGACGCCGACGAGGAGGAAGGCGCCGAAGTCGTCTCGCTCGAGGAAGCCGATGACGAGGCCAAGGGTGGCGGCGACGAGCTTCCCGATCTCGGCGACGACGAGGATGTGGACCTCGGCGACGATGACGACGACACCTTCCTTGCCGACGAAGAGGAAGAGGATGACGACGTCGCCGATATGATCGGCGTCGGCGACGACGAGGACGAGGTCTGATTCCAGCCTCGGCGCGATTGTTTGCCGGCCATTTTTGCCTGTGACGAAAAAGCGGTCTTTCAAGGCTTGATCTTGACCGAAGGCGGCGCTAGAAGCCGCCAGCACTAAACGACGGCGCGGTCCCAACCGCGCCGGATCTCTTCGCCGGAAACGGCGCCGGCTGACTGCCGGGAGTGGGGCCATAGCTCAGTTGGGAGAGCGCTTGAATGGCATTCAAGAGGTCGTCGGTTCGATTCCGATTGGCTCCACCAAACAGTCCTTCCTGAGCAGCCGGCCGAACGGAAAACCGCTCACACTTCTCCTGGAACTGCGCTAACCGCGCTGGGCGCGGGTCCTGGCTGCCTTGCGCGCTGCCGCCGATCTTCCGGCGGCCCCTTTGGTCTGCGCGGCTTTCCGGGCCGACGCTGACCGCTCTTCGGCTGTGCGGCCGGATGCGGCGCTCTTGGCCTGCCGCGACAGGGCCTTGCGGGAGGCGGTGCTTTTCGGCTCGCCCTCGAGCACCTTCGACACCGCCTTCGAGACCTTCGGCTGACGCTTCGGCTTCCGTTCGCCCTGGCCTGCCTCGTAAGCATATTCGGCGCTCTTGCGCGTGCTCTCCTTCACATCGCCTTTTTTGGGCGGCGGCAGGTCGACGCCCGCGCGGCGCGCCTCCGAAAGGCCGATCGCGATCGCCTGCTTGGTGGAGCGGGCGCCGTGCTTGCCTCGGCGGATTTTGTCGATTTCCGCGTGAACGAATTCGCCGGCCTGAGTGCTTGCCGACTTGCCTTCGCGCTTGTCTTTGCGCGCCTTTTCGATGGTTTTCTTGTCCGGCATTGTTTTTCTCCTTATTCGACGGGGCATGATCGAACGCCGACAGGAGCTTCGGATCGCGCGTCAGCGGCTTTCATATGTGCCGACGAGGTCGGCGGTGGCGATCACATGCGGCTTCGCAAGCGCCAGAAGATCGGCGATTCCCGTGTTCCCGTCAGTTTCCAGCGTCTCCACGTCGAGAGCTGAGAGGCGGAAGTGATAATGGTGAACGCCGTGTCCTTTTGGCGGCTGGGGGCCGTCGTAATGGGCATTGCCGAAGTCGTTCACGCCTTGGCGGAAACTTTCCGGTCCGGCGGTGCCTTCGGGCAGGCGGTCCCGGCCGGCAATGTCATAGACCGCCCAATGGCGAAACATGCCGCGCGGCGCATCGGGATCCTCGACGACAAGCAGGAAGCTTCTGGTCCCGGCTGGCGCGTTCTTCCACCGCAGGGGAGGAGACAGATTGCCTCCGTTGCGGACATAGGGCTCGGGAATGGTCTGCCCGCTTTCAAAGGCTGGACTCTCAAGCGTGAAAGCCATGGCTGGAACTCCGTGCTCTTATCGCGTTCCTGTCGAGAAGATCCGCGAACGATCGTTGCTCGGATCGGAGCGCAATCGCCGCTGGTTTCTTGGGAACGCAGGGGCATCGGCGGGAGTTCCAGCATCATGCCCTGCGCGACGGAGCTCGATGAATGCTCGCAAGTGGAGCTATCGTCCCTGGAAAAGCTGCCCGGGCGGAAGCGGCGCCGGTCCTATCCGGCAAAAGATACCCGCAGGTCGGCATGAGAGTCGTTAACGCGGGGCCGGAGGCCTCGAAGATTTCACCGGCGGCATTCTCGGCATATTGAATCCAGAAGATGCAGGGACAAGAGGTAACGACGTCATGCGCGCTCTGATCCGGATTGCGGTGATTGTCGCAATATTGTTGGCGTTGCTGTATCTGGGATTGTGGTATTCGACCGGCGAACAGGGCTTTCTGCTGATCCCTGGCGGCACGCCGTCTCAATAGACAGAGTGGTCATCTCGCAAGAGGCGGATCGCGTTGACTGCACGTAACCGGGAGGCGGCGCTATGCGATGCGGGATCGCGTCCGAGGAAAGCCCTATGCCGGCTGCGGCAACTAAGCTAAGGCTTCCTGTCGGAGGGATGCTCATGAGAATTCCGGTTGTGGGTGGGAAACTGGCGCAGGGACGAGTTCGATCCGGACTGCTTGCCCGGCCAAACAGTCTCTTGCCGATGTTTTGCATTGCGGTCGCGCTTGCCGCTTGTCAATCGACTCCAGACACACAGCCTGTTGCTGACCCGCAACCTGTCCCGGCCGCCATTGCTGCTCCCGCTCCGGCTTCGCCGAATTCCGCTGTGCTGGATCAGGCGGTCGCGGTCGTTCCGCCCGGCAAGGGCGTTCCGGCCAGATACGCCGCATTCTCCGGCATATGGGCGGGGCAGCTCAACGGCATGTATGACGGCAAGCTGGCTGTGCTGACCATGTCCTCGGGTGGGCAGGTGACGGCCAGCTACGCATGGGGCGACCTGGCCGACAACAAGCCGGGCGTTGCCGACGGCTCCGGCAGGATTTCCGGCAACACATTGAAGCTCGGACGCTTGCCGAACGGCGCGGACATCACCGCCACCATGGCGTCGCCGGGAACGCTCAACGTCACCTACGCCCTTGCCGGCCAGACCTATACAGGCTTGTTCGCCCGGGTCAGCCAGTAAACAGAGACGGCTAAGATCAAAGCGGGTCCTCGACGATCCGCACGCACACCGGCGTTCCGATTTCGATGGCGCGGCCGGAATCGGTCAGCCGGCCGCTCTGCTCGTCGCGGGCGAAGATCGAGATGCGGTCGGCATTCTGGTTGGCCAAAACAGATGCCTGCCGGATGGCGTCAGCGCGAGATTGCGCGGCGTCGCGCCGCCGCAAGGGGTGAAGTCGACCAGATCCAGTTTCCCAGACTGCTGGCCGACGGCAAAGATGGCGACACTAGCGACCGTTAGGCGAGATCTCGATGCCGGCGCAGTGATTATGCGTGCGAGCCTCTCCCTCCCGTCACCGGCGCTCCTCCGATGGTGCCGGCCTTGCAACAATTTCGCTGATCGTCGCTTGCGTGGCAATCCCATACGTGAAAATATTATTCACAAAAGAAAATCGACGGGAGGAAAGCGATTATGCGTCTCGCCATCCGGCATCGTGCCCGGAACCGCTTTGCAGGCCGCGCCGGAAGCGCCCGGAGAGGATCATGAGCGCATTCTCGCCGACCGTCGGTATCGCCTCGACGCATCCTGCCGACATGCCTGAGACGCATGCCGACATCCCTGTCTGGAACTCGGAAAACTGGTTCTACGAGGACTGGCAGGTTGGCCACAAAATCCGCTCGCTTCGCCGCACCATCGCCGAGGGCGAAAGCCACATGTTCAATACGCTGGTGCTGGATATCCACCCTTACGTGCAGGACCAGATGTTCGCCGAAAGGGAAGGCACCTTCGGCCGGCGGCTGGTGGCGGGGGCATTCGTGTTCTCGGCCGGGCTCGGCCTTGTCGCCACCAACTGCCTCAACGCCTTTTCCTACGGCTACGACAGACTGCGCTTCATCAAGCCGGTCTTCATCGGCGACACCATCTATTCGATCCGCACCAACCTCGACAAAAGGCCGCGCTACCAGGACATGGGACTGATCCGCGCCAGCTATGAAGTCTTCAAGGGTGAAGGAGAGCTGGTGCTCTACTGCGAGCATCTGCAGACGGTGAAATACAAGAACCCGGCCGATTTTGTCGGCAAGACCGAGAAGTGAACCGTGGCCGCTGACAACGAACTTCCGCTGACCGGCCTTGTCGTCATCGACATGAGTCAGTTCCTGTCGGGACCCTATTGCTCGCTGCGCCTGCTCGACCTCGGCGCACGCGTCATCAAGATCGAGCGTCCCGACGGCGGCGACCTGTCGCGCCGGCTCTATCTAAGCGACACCGAGATCGGCGGCGATTCCACGATTTTCCACGCCATCAACCGCGGCAAGGAAAGCCTTGCCATCGACTTGAAGAACGAAGCCGACCTCGCCGCGCTGCGCGGTCTGATCGCCAAGGCCGACGTGCTGATCCAGAATTTCCGGCCGGGCGTCATTGAGCGGCTCGGCCTCGACTATGAGCATGTCAGCACGATCAACCCCCGGCTCGTCTATGCCTCGATCAGCGGCTATGGCGAGGAAGGGCCATGGGTGAAGCGCCCTGGGCAGGATCTGCTTGCGCAGGCTCGTTCCGGCGTGATGTGGCTGAACGGCGACGAGGAGCAGGGACCGGTGCCGTTCGGCCTGGCGATCGCCGATATGCTGGCGGGCGCCGCCTGCGCTCAAGGCATCCTCGCCAAGCTGGTGCGGCGCGGCATCACCGGCGAGGGCGGCCATGTCGAAACCAGCCTGCTCGAAGCGCTGATCGATTTCCAGTTCGAAGTGCTGACCACGCATCTCAATGACGGCCGCCGCCCGCCGAAGCGCTCGTCCTTCCGCAGCGCCCACGCTTATCTCTCGGCGCCTTACGGCGTTTATCCGGCGAAGGACGGCTATCTGGCGATCGCCATGACGCCGATCCCGAAAATTGCCGATCTGCTCGGATTGCCTGAGCTCTCCCCGTTCCGTGACAGACCGGCGACCTGGTTCACCGACCGCGACGAGATCAAGGCGATCATCGCCAAACGCATCGCGGAAAAGACCATCGACGAATGGCTGGCCATCCTCGAGCCCGCCGACGTCTGGTGCGCCAAGGTGCTGACCTGGCCGGAACTGATGGCGAGCGAGGGCTTCAAGACGCTCGACATGCTGCAGACCGTGACCCGCGAGGACAATGTCTCTATCCTGACCACCCGCACGCCGCTGCGCGTCGACGGCGCGCGCGCCAAGGTGGATCGCGCCGCCCCGCGCATTGGCGAGCACAGCGCAAAAATCCGCGCGGAGTTCGGCCTGTGAGCGATATTTTGTTGAAAGGCATGACCTGGAGCCATCCGCGCGGCTATGACCCGATGGTGGCGTGCTCGGCGCTCTGGAAGGAAAAGACCGGGGTCTCGATCAAATGGGAAAAGCGCTCGCTGCAGGATTTCGAGTCCTTCCCGGTGGAAGAGCTTGCCCGCGCCTATGATCTGATCGTCATCGACCATCCGCATGTCGGCCAGATCACCGCCGAGAAATGCCTGGCGCCGCTCGATGTGCCGGGACGCGAGGCAGAGCGCGAGGCGCTTGCTGCGGCAAGCATCGGCAAATCCTATCCAAGCTACACCTGGCAGGGCCGGCAATGGGCTTTCCCGATCGACGCCGCAGCCCAGGTGCAGGCCTGGCGGCCCGATCTGATCGAAGCCGCGCCCGCGATCTGGACCGAAGTGCTGGCGCTTGCTGAGCAGGGCTGGGTGCTCCTGCCGCTTCGGCCGCCGCATTCGCTGATGTGCTTCTACACTTTGGCCGCCGATCTCGGCCGGCCATGCATAGTCGACGGTTCGGCCGACCTTGTCGATGGCGAGACCGGCGAAACCGCCTTCGAGATGCTGCGCGAGATCGCAGCGCTGGTCGATCCCGCATGCCTGACGATGGATCCGATCGCCGTGTTCGAAAGGATGGCGGAAACCGGCTCGCGCATCGCCTGCGCGCCGCTGATCTACGGCTATGTTCCTTATGCGGTGGCGGGTTTCCGGCCGCATCGCCTCGCCTTTGCCGACATGCCGGTCGCCGGCGGCAACGGCCCGGTCGGCTCCGCGCTTGGCGGCACCGGCATTGCCGTCTCGGCCTTTTCCGCCGCGCGCGAGGCGGCGATCGACTTCGCCCATTGGATCGCCAGCGGCGATGTGCAGCGCGGACCCTACGCTGCCGCCGGCGGCCAGCCCGGCCATGCCGCGGCCTGGGAAGACGATGCCGTCAATGCCGCGACCGGCGATTTCTATCGCGGCACACGCGCGACGCTCGAAGGCGCCTGGGTCCGCCCGCGCCATGATGGCTACATGGCGTTCCAGCAGCAAGCCTCGGACTGCATCAACGGAGGCCTTGCCGGCCGGCAGGACGCCCGCCGCGTTGTCGCCGACATCAACCGCCTGTTCCGGGAGAGTTTCGCGCCGGCCGCTGCCGGTTAGATGTGCCGATTGTGGCCGCGACGCTCCGCGAGCGTGACGTCTATATCCGCCAAAGCCGGCGCGCATTGCCCGAAAGCAGGCGGGCTCGCTCCGAATCGCTTGCGCCGGCCAGCAGCGCATGCGTGGCGGCGATCCAGGTGGTCAGCCCGCCCCCCAGCGTGCAGACCGGCCAGTCGCTCCCCCAGATCACCCGATCCCAGCCGAAGCAACGGATCGTGTGCTCGACATAGGGCCGGAGCGTCTCGACCGTCCAGGTCGCCGGATCGGCATAGGCGACGACGCCGGAGATTTTGCCGACGACATTCGGACGCTTGGCGATCGCTTCCATATGCTCGCGCCACGGATGCTCGGCATTGCCCTTGATGTCGGGCACGCCGCAATGATCGAGGATGAACTGGACGTCGGGGGCGAGATCGGCAAGCGCCATCGCCTTCGGGATCTGATGCGGAAGCACCACTAGGTCGAAGGTCAGGCCGGTGCCGGCCAACCGCTTGATGTTCTGGCAAAACAGCGCCCCTTCCGACAGGTCGTCGGGCACGACATGCAGCACGCGGCGGAAACCCTTGACGAACGGGTCGGCCTTGACCGTTTCCAGATAGGCCTCGAAGCCGGCCTCTTCCGGCCGGCAGGCGGCGATCGCTCCGCGAAGCAGGCTCCCGGCCCGGCCGGCGACCGACTTCACATAAGCGGTCTCGGCAACGATGTCGGCCGGATCGACATCGACCTCCATATGCAGGACACCTTCGATGCCTGAGCGTCGCGCATCGGCGGCGTATTCCTCATAGGAGAAATCGCGGTTCAGCGCCGGCACGCCGGCCAGCCACGGATAGCGAAGCGCGCTCTGGTCGATGAGATGCAGATGCGTGTCGATGATCATGGCGGCGTCTCCTCCGTGGTCGTCTGCACTATCTCGCCGAAAAATCCATTATTCAAATAAGAAATTACGACGATTGCGGCACATCGGACCCGGCAAGCTGCGAGAGCTTGGCGGCGGCACCCTGCAGATGCCGAATCGTCAGCGTGATGTCCGGCGCCGTGGGGGCGTTGACGAGGGTGATGTAGGGAATAGTCAGCGCCGCGATGGCTCTGCCGTCGGGGCCCAACACCGGAGTGGACAGGTTATAAACGCCGGCGGTCTGCAGCGAGGCCATCATCTCGTAGCCGCGGTCGCGCACCTGGTCGAGGCGGGCGAAGAACTCCGGCGTCAGGTTGAACTGTTCGGTGCTCTGCAGATGCTCGGCGATCATCATCTTGCGCTCTTCGGGCGAGCGGAAGGCAAGCAGCACATGGCCGGAGCCGGTGTCGAACAGGCTGATATGCGAGCCGACGCGGATCGAGATGCCCCAGTAGCGCGGCGCTTCCTGCTGGGCGATGACCACCGCGGCGCCGCGGTCGAACACCACCAACTGGTTGGCCTGCCATGACGTCTCGGCCAGTTCCCGCATGATCGGTGTCGCATAGGACACCAGCCGCCGCACCGGCGCGTGCAATTGCGCGAGGCCGAAAAGCTTGAGCGTCAGCGAATAGCGGTCGCCGTCGATTTTGGTGACATAGCCGCGCCGCACCAGGCGGTCGAGCATGCGGTAAAACTCGTTCGGGCTGCGGTCGAGCCGCTTTGCGATCTCGGCCTGCGTCAGTCCGCCGTCCACGCTGGACAAGAGCTCGAGAATGTCCAGCCCCTTGTCGAGCGCCGGCGCGCGGTAGCGGTCCCCATCTTCTTCCTCTGCCACCTGCCCCTCCGGTGAATTTCGATCTGCATATATGCATGAACTCCACTCGGCGGGAAGCACAATCGCCTTGACCCGGGAATGAAAATGCTATTTGCATATGAATGAAGCTTAAGCGACCGGCCTCGCACTCGGCGGGCCGTCGCTTCGAGCCCATGGGAGGAGAACATGACGAGACTGGTTCTAGGCATTTCCGCCGGCCTGGCTGGCCTGCTGCTGAGCGGCACTGCGTTTTCGGCCGATCTGCCCGGCAAATTTCCGGGCGTGACGGTCGACGTGAAGCTGATCGGCGGCCAGCAATATGAAAAGCTCTACGAGCGGATCCCCGAATGGGAGAAGGCGACCGGCGCCAAGGTCAACATCCTGACCAAGAAGAACGGCTTCGACATCGACAAGGAACTGAAGTCCGACATCGCCTCGGGCAGCACCAACTGGTGCGTCGGCTGGAACCATTCGTCCTTCGCGCCGCAATATACCGGCCTTTACACCGACCTCAGCAGGCTCTTGCCGAAGGAAGAGATCGACGCTTTCGTGCCCTCCACGATCAAGGCCGCGACCATCGACGGCAAGCTCGAGATGCTGCCGCGCGCCCAGTTCGACGTCTCGGCGCTCTATTACCAGAAGAGCCTCTACGGGAACGCCGACAACAAGACCAAGTTCAAGGCCAAATACGGCTACGACCTTGCACCGCCGGACACCTGGAAGGAAGTGACCGACCAGGCCGAGTTCTTCGCCAACCCGCCCAATTTCTACGGCACCCAGTTCGCCGGCAAGGAAGAGGCGATCAACGGCCGCTTCTACGAGATGGTGGTCGCCGAGGGCGGCGAATATCTCGACAAGGAAGGCAAGCCCGTCTTCAACTCCGAGGCGGGCATCCGCGCGCTAGACTGGTTCGTCAACCTCTACAAGGCCAAGGCTGTGCCGGCCGGCACCACGAACTATCTTTGGGACGATCTCGGCCAGGGCTTCGCCTCGGGTACCGTGGCGATCAACCTCGACTGGCCGGGCTGGGCCGGTTTCTTCAACGACCCGAAGTCCTCGAAGGTCGCCGGCAATGTCGGTGTGAAGGTGGCGCCCAAGGGGTCTTCCGGCAAGCGCACCGGCTGGTCGGGTTTCCACGGCTTCTCGGTGACCGAGAACTGCCCGAACAAGGAAGCCGCCGCTTCCCTGGTGTGGTGGCTGACCAATGAGGACAGCCAGAAGCTGGAAGC
The DNA here is from genome assembly GCF_037179585.1 of Mesorhizobium argentiipisi (SeqCode). Lineage (NCBI taxonomy): Bacteria > Pseudomonadati > Pseudomonadota > Alphaproteobacteria > Hyphomicrobiales > Phyllobacteriaceae > Mesorhizobium > Mesorhizobium argentiipisi (SeqCode). The sequence continues at coordinate 18,792 of NZ_JAPYKO010000032.1, read as the reverse complement.
CGCCGCCGGCCCGCTGCCGACCCGCACCGCGGTCTGGGACTGGGACCTGAAGCAGGCTGAAAACGATCCTTACAAGAAGGAGGTCCTTGCCGCCTTCCAGGAGGAAGCCAAGCACGCCTTCGCCGTGCCGCAGACGCCTGAGTGGATCGAGATCTCCAACGCCGTCTACCCCGAACTGCAGGCGGCGATCCTTGGCGACAAGACGTCCAAGCAGGCCCTGGACGAGGCGGCCGCCAAGGCGACGCAAATCCTTCAGGACGCCGGCAAGCTCTAGGCCTCGCGCTCGCAAATCGCCTCCCCGGCAAACCGGGGAGGCCGCAGCCTTGCGGCTGCTCAAATCTAACCCCAGGCTTCGGCCGGGGCTGGCTCAGTCGTTTCTTTCACAGGGTCCCGATGAAGGGCTTCAAGCCATCCGCGCCGTTCCTGCTGCTCCTTCCGGCGATCGTCGTGCTGGCGGCGGTGGTGGTGCTGCCGTTGATCCTGTCGCTCTATTCCAGCTTCACGCCCTTCCGCCTGACGCGGCCCGAGACCTTCTTCGTCTTCGTCGGCTTCAGGAACTATCTGTCGATCCTGTACAATGCCGATTTCTGGTGGGCTTTCGGCCGCACCGTTCTGTTGCTCACCATCGCGCTGAACCTCGAAATGCTGCTCGGCCTAGGCCTGGCCATACTGGTCGAGAAGGCGACGCGCGGCCAGCGCATCCTGCGCACGCTGATGATGTTCCCGATGATGTTCTCGCCGATCCTGGTCGGCTTCCAATTCAAATTCATGTTCAACGACAATATCGGCTTGGTGAACAACGCGCTGCAGTCGTTGGGCATCACTGAGGACGCCATCCCGTGGCTGATCGAAGGCCATCTCGCCTTCATCGCTATTGCGATCGCCGAGATCTGGTCGTCGACCTCGATCTTCGCCATCCTGATCCTGGCCGGACTGCTCGCCATGCCCAAGGAGCCGATCGAGGCGGCGCGGGTCGATGGCTGCACGCCTTGGCAGACCTTCCGCTATGTCACCTGGCCCTTCGTCATGCCTTTCGCCTACATCGCCATGACGATCCGCTCGCTCGACGTCGCGCGCGCCTATGACATCGTCAAGATCATGACCGACGGCGGCCCGGCCGGCCGCACCGAGCTGTTGTGGACGCTGGTCGGGCGCACCGCCTACAGCGATGCCCGCATGGGTCTGGCCAACGCCATGGCCTATTTCTCGATCCTGCTGTCGATCGCCTTCACCGTCTATTTCTACAAGAAGCTCGCCGCGGCGCGCGCGCAGATCGGCGCGGAGTGGTGAGGATGGACGAGAACGCCTCCGCCCGCCTCGCGCGCCGCGCGCTCACCGTCGCGCATCGTGTCGGCCTGTTCCTCGCCATGCTGGTCATCTGCCTCCCGGGCATCTGGATCGTGCTGTCGTCGCTGCGGCCAACGGTCGAGATCATGGCCAAGCCGCCGGTCTGGATCCCGCAGCAGCTGTCCGTCGACGCTTATGTCGCCATGTTCAGCGGCATCGGCAAAGGCGGCATCCCGGTGCTCGATTATTTCCGCAACTCGCTGATCATCTCCGTCACCTCGACAGTGATCGCTGTGGCCATCGGCATGGCCGGCGGCTACGCCTTCGCGCGCTACCGCTTCCGCGGCAAGTCGGGCATGTTCCTCGGCCTGATGCTGACGCGCACCGTGCCCGGCATCGCGCTCTCGCTGCCCTTGTTTTTCCTCTATGTGCGGCTGGGCATCATCGACACGCACATCGGCATGATCCTAGCTTATGTCGCGCTCAACGTGCCCTTCACCATTTGGCTGATCGACGGCTTCTTCCGCCAGGTGCCGAAGGACCTTGCCGAAGCTGCCCAGATCGACGGCTGCACGCGCTGGCAAGCCTTCTGGCAGGTCGAATTCCCGCTGGCTCGTCCAGGCATCGCCTCGGCCGCGATCTTCGCCTTCCTCACCTGCTGGAACGAGTTCGCTTTGGCCTCGCAGCTTACCCGTTCCGTCAATGCCAAGACGCTGCCCGTCGGGCTGCTCGACTATACGGCCGAGTTCACCATCGACTGGCGCGGCATGTGCGCGCTGGCCGTGGTGATGATCATCCCGGCCCTGACCCTCACCTATATCGTCCAGAAACACCTCGTCGGCGGCCTGACCTCCGGCGCGGTGAAAGGTTGATTTCATGGCAACGGTTTCGCTGAAACAGCTCACCAAGCGCTACGGCAACATGGAGATCGTGCACGGCATCGATCTCGAGATCGCCGATCGCGAATTCATCGCGCTGGTCGGCCCGTCCGGCTGCGGCAAGTCGACGACATTGCGCATGATCGCCGGCCTCGAGGACATCAGCGGCGGTATGATCGACATCGGCGGGCGCATGGTCAACGACCTGCCGCCGCGCTCGCGCAACATCTCCATGGTGTTTCAGTCCTATGCGCTCTACCCGCACATGACGGTGCGCGAGAATCTCGGCTTCTCGCTCAAGATCGCGGGCGCTGCCAAGGACGACATGGACCGGCGCGTCGCCGAAGCCTCCGCCATCCTCGGCCTCGACGAACTGCTCGAGCGCCGTCCCTCGCAGCTTTCCGGCGGCCAGCGCCAGCGCGTCGCCATGGGCCGCGCCATCGTGCGCGATCCGGATGTCTTTCTGTTCGACGAGCCGCTCTCCAACCTCGACGCCAAGCTGCGCACGCAGATGCGCACCGAGATCAAGAAGCTGCACGCCAAGGTCAAGTCGACGGTCATCTACGTCACCCACGACCAGGTCGAGGCGATGACGCTGGCCGACCGCATCGTCATCATGCGCTCGGGCCATATCGAGCAGGTCGGCACGCCGGACGAGGTGTTCAGCCGGCCCGCCACCCGCTTCGTCGCCGGCTTCATCGGCTCGCCGCCGATGAACCTGAACGAGGCGACGGTGAGCGACGGCAAGCTGGTCTTCGGCGGCGGCGGCGACAGCCTGCCTCTGCCCGGCCAGTTCAAGTCGAAAACGGCTGCCGGCGACAGGGTCGTGTTTGGTATCCGTCCCGATGATTTCTACCCCACCGGCCATGGCTTGAGCTCCGGCGGCGAAACCGAAGTCCACCGCGTCGAGCTGCCGGTCAGCATCACCGAGCCGCTCGGCAATGAAACGCTGGTCTTCGCCGAGTTCAACGGCACCGACTGGGTCTCGCGCATGCTCAATCCGAAGCCGCTGAAAGCCGGCGACAGGATCGGCATGAGCTTCGACCTGAGCCGCGCGCATCTGTTCTCCGCCGAAACCGGCAAGTCGCTGAGGAGCTGAGCATGGCGAAAATCGAGAAGATCGAGCTGCGCATGGTCGACCTCGTGCCGAAGGTGAAGCGCACCGACGCGATCCAGAGCTTCGTCAGCCAGGAAACGCCGATCGTCACCATCACCGATTCCGACGGCGCATCGGGCACCGGCTACAGCTATACGATCGGCACCGGCGGCTCATCGGTGATGCGGCTTCTGGCCGACCATCTCGCGCCGCGCCTGATCGGCCGCGACGCCGACCAGATCGAGGCGATCTGGCACGAGCTCGAATTCGCCACCCACGCCACCACCATCGGCGCCATCACCGCGATCGCGCTCGCCGCCATCGACACCGCCCTTTGGGACCTGCGCGCCAAGAAGCAGAACCTGCCGCTCTGGAAGCTCGCCGGGGGCGCCAAGGATCGCTGCCCGCTCTATACGACAGAGGGCGGCTGGCTGCATATCGGAACGCAGGCACTGGTCGACGATGCACTGGAAGCGAAGGCCAAGGGCTTCACCGGCTCCAAGGTGAAGATCGGCAAGCCGCACGGCTCCGAGGATTTTTCGCGGCTGTCGGCGGTGCGCAAGGCGGTCGGCGACAGTTACGAGATCATGACCGACTGCAATCAGGGCTTTTCCGTTGACGAGGCGGTCCGCCGCGCCGAGCGCCTGCGCGAGCTCGATCTCGCCTGGATCGAGGAGCCGCTGCCGGCCGACGACATCGACGGCCATGTGCGGCTGTCCAACTCGACCGCGACGCCGATCGCGGTCGGCGAGTCGCTCTATTCGATAAGGCACTTTCGCGAATACATGCAGAAAGGCGGCTGCAACATCATCCAGGTTGATGTCGGCCGCATCGGCGGCATCACCCCCTGGCTGAAAGTGGCCCATGCCGCCGAGGCCTTCGACATGCCGGTCTGCCCGCATTTCCTGATGGAACTGCATGTCAGCCTGGTCTGCGCCATCCAGAACGGCAAATATGTCGAATATATTCCGCAGCTCGACGAGTTGACGGACGCCAAGATGCGCATCGAGAATGGCCATGCGCTGGCGCCCAGCGAGCCCGGCATCGGCATCGACTGGGACTGGGACGCCGTGAAGGCAAAAAGCATCGCCGAGTTCACCACGGCGATCGTGAAATAGGGAGACGGATGATGCAGCGTATGGGAATGGTGCTTGGCTTGAAGCCAGAGAAGGTCGAGGAATATGTCCGCCTCCATGCCGATGTATGGCCGGATGTGCTGACCATGATCTCGGCCTGCAACATCAAGAACTATTCGATCTATCTGAAGCGGCCGGAGAACCTGCTTTTCTCCTATTTCGAATATCACGGCACCGACTACGCCGCCGACATGGCCAAGATGGCCGCCGACCCGAAGACGCAGGAATGGTGGTCCGTGTGCATGCCCTGCCAAGAGCCGCTGGAGACGCGGAAGGAAGGCGAGTGGTGGGCGTCGATGGACGAGGTCTTCCATTATGACTGATGCCTTCGATCCGGCATCGCTGGCGCAGTCCTGGCCGAAGCCTTTAAAACCGCGCTCGATCGTGACGTTCGGCGCCGGCTCGATCGTCGGCGATGCGCATTTCCCCGCCTATCGTAAGGCCGGCTTCCCGATTTCCGGCCTCTACGATCCGGACCAGGCCAAGGCGCAAAAACTGGCCGACAAATGGGGCGTGACGGCGTTCCGTTCGGTCGAGGAAGCGGCTGCGGTAAAGGACGCGATCTTCGATCTCGCCACGCCGCCGGGCCGGCATGCCGAGGTGCTGAAGGCCTTGCCCGATGGCGCGGTGGCGCTGATCCAGAAGCCGATGGGCAATTATCTCGGCGAAGCGACGGAAATCCTCGAAATCTGCCGCTCCAAGCAGCTCAAGGCGGCGGTCAATTTCCAGCTCCGTTTTGCGCCGATGATGCTGGCGCTGAAGGATGCCATCGCCAAGGGCTGGTTGGGCGAGGTGGTGGATTTCGACGCGCTGCTCGCGCTCGATACGCCCTGGCAGCTGTGGGAATTCCTGCTCAAGGCGCCGCGCGTCGAGATCGCCATGCATTCGATCCACTATCTCGACCTGATCCGCCAGCTTCTCGGCAATCCGCTTGGCGTGCATGCCAAGACGCTTGGCCATCCCAATCACAATGTCGCGCAGACGCGCACCAGCGCCATCCTCGACTATGGCGACACGGTGCGCTGCGCGCTCTCGATCAACCACGACCACAAATTCGGGCGCCGCTACCAGGCCTGCGAGTTCCGCATCTGCGGCACCGAGGGCGCGGCCTATGTCAAGCTCGGTCTCAACCTCGACTATCCGCGCGGCGAGCCGGACATTTTGGAAATCTATCCGAAAGGTGGGTCGGACTGGGTCACCGTGCCGCTCGTCGGCGAATGGTTCCCCGATGCATTTGTCGGCCGTATGGCCAATGTCCAGCGCTTCGCGTCCCGCGAAGATGCCGAGCTGGTCAGCTCCGCCGAGGATGCCTGGAACACCATGGCGCTGGTCGAGGCCGCCTATAAATCGAGTGCCGCGCCCGCGACGCCGCTGGCCGCAAAGCCGTAAGACCGGACATGGAACACACCACCTATTTCGAGGACTACGAGATCGGCTCGTCGCGCCTCACCAGCGGCCGCACCATCACCGAGACGGACTTCGTCGTCCATGCCGGCCACACCGGCGATTTCTTCCCGCATCACATGGATGCCGAGTTCATGAAGACGACACCCTTCGGCCAGCGCATCGCGCATGGCACGCTGGTCTTCTCGGTCGGCGTCGGGCTGACGGCGAGCGTCGTCAATCCCGTCGCCTTCTCCTACGGCTATGACCGGCTGCGCTTCATCAAGCCGGTCTTCATCGGCGACACGATCCGCACGCGCACGACCATCGCCGCCAAGGAAGACGACCCGAAACGGCCAAACGCCGGACGCGTCATCGAGCGCGTCGAGGTTTTGAACCAGCGCGACGAGGTCGTGCTGGCGGCGGATCACATCTACATCGTCGAGCGACGGCCCGGCTGAAAGACGGAGACAAGAACATGGCGGATATCACTGGCAAGGTCGTGGTCGTCACGGCGGCCGCGCAAGGCATCGGACAGGCAAGCGCGCTGGCTTTCGCCAAGGCCGGCGCCATCGTCCACGCCACCGACATCAACGAAGCGGCCCTGGCCGAACTCGGCAAAACGCCCGGTATTACGACGCGAAAACTCGATGTGCTGAACGACGACGCGGTGAAGGCGGCTTTCGCCGAGATCGGCCAAGTCGACGTGCTGTTCAACTGCGCCGGCTTCGTCCATGCCGGCTCGATCCTGGAGATGAAGGACGAGGATCTCGACTTCGCCTTCAATCTCAATGTTCGTGCCATGATCCGCACCATCCGCGCCGTGCTGCCCGGCATGCTGGAGCGCGGCGATGGTTCGATCATCAACATGGCCTCCGTCGCCGGCGCGCCGAAGGGCGTGCCGAACCGCTTTGCCTATGGCGTAACCAAGGCGGCCGTGATCGGCCTGACCAAATCGATCGCCGCCGACTACGTCCCTAAGGGCATACGTTGCAATGCCATCTGCCCTGGCACAGTCGAGAGCCCCTCGCTTCAGGGCCGCATGCAGGCGCAGGGCGACTATGAGGCGGCGCGTGCCGCCTTCATCTCTCGCCAGCCGATGGGCAGGATCGGCACGCCGGAAGAGATCGCCGACCTCGCAGTCTATCTCGCCGGCGCCACCTATACGACGGGGCAGGCCTATAATATCGACGGCGGGTGGTCGATCTGAGGCCGTTTTGGCAGCCAGGTTACACCACGGCGGCCATCCAATAACGAGCCGAGCCAGTACGAGGCAGCAATGACGAAAATCACGGACCTCAGAACCTTCGACCTGCGTTTCCCCACGTCGCAAAGCCTCGACGGCTCGGACGCGATGAATCCGGACCCGGACTATTCGGCCGCCTATGTCATTCTCGACACCGATGTCCCGTCGCTGAAAGGCCACGGGCTCACCTTCACCATCGGCCGCGGCAACGAGATCTGCTGCGCGGCGATAGAAGCGCTGCGCCACCTCGTCGTCGGGCTCGATCTCGACTGGGTGAAAGAGGATCCCGGCCGTTTCTGGCATCATGTGACCGGCGACAGCCAGCTGCGCTGGATCGGGCCGGACAAGGGTGCCATGCATCTCGCGGTGGGCGCGGTGGTCAACGCGGTCTGGGATCTCTGGGCCAAGGAAGCCGGCAAGCCGGTCTGGCGCCTGGTCGCCGAGATGAGCGCGGAAGAGATCGTGCGCATCGTCGATTTCCGCTATCTCACCGACGCCATCACGCCGGCCGAGGCGCTGGAAATTTTGAAGAAGGCAGAGGCCGGCAAGGCCGAGCGCATCGCCACGCTCGAGCGCGAAGGCTGTGCCTGCTACACCACCTCGGCCGGCTGGCTCGGTTATCCGGACGACAAGCTCAGGCGCCTCTGCCAGGAAGCGGTCGACGACGGGTTCAACCACATCAAGCTGAAGGTCGGCCGCGACCGCGCCGACGATATCCGCCGTCTCAAGATCGCTCGCGAAGTGATCGGCCCGGACCGTTACCTGATGATCGACGCCAACCAGGTCTGGGAGGTCGACCAGGCGATCGACTGGCTCAAGGACCTCGCCTTCGCCAAGCCCTTCTTCATCGAGGAGCCGACCAGTCCCGACGACATCGCCGGCCACGCGAAAATCCGCAAGGCGGTGGCGCCGATCAAGGTCGCGACCGGCGAGATGTGCCAGAACCGCGTCATGTTCAAGCAGTTCATCGCCGGCGGCGCGATCGACGTCGTGCAGATCGATTCCTGCCGCATGGGCGGGCTGAACGAGGTTCTGGCGGTGCTGCTGATCGCCGCCAAGTTCGGCCTGCCGGTCTGGCCGCATGCCGGCGGCGTGGGCCTGTGCGAATATGTCCAGCATCTGTCGATGATCGACTATATCGCGGTGTCGGGCAGCAAGGACGGGCGGGTCATCGAATATGTCGATCACCTGCATGAACATTTCCTCGAACCCTGCCTGATCCGCAACGCCGCCTATATGCCGCCGACGGCGCCCGGCTTCTCGATCGAGATGAAGACCAAGTCGATCGAAGACTATCTGCATCGCGGCTGACATGGGGTGGCCCGGCGTGCCGGACCGCCGCGAATCGGCTATGCCTCTGCCATGCAGGAAACCTCCCTCTACGAGCCGGTGAAGCGGTTCCTCGAGAGCATGGATTTCGCCGTCAAGGGCGAGATTGGCGGCTGCGACGTGGTCGGCGTACGCGCGGGCGAGCCGGATGTCGTGATCATCTGCGAACTGAAGCTGCAATTCAACCTCGAGCTCGTCCTGCAAGCCGTCGACCGAGCAGCAGCCTGTGACGAGGTCTGGCTGGCTGCCTTGATGTCGGCGCGCGGCAAGGGCCGCGAGCATGACCGCCGTTTTCGGGCGCTCTGCCGCCGTCTCGGCTTCGGTCTGCTGGGCGTCGGCAAGAAGGGTGAGGTGGAGCTGCTGCTCAGTCCCGCCGCCTTGCCGCCGCGCCGGGATCCTAGGCGGCGCTCGCGCCTGGTCGAGGAGCATCACCGCCGCAAGGGCGATCCATCCATCGGCGGCAGCACGCGCAAGAAGCCGATCATGACCGCTTATCGCCAGGAGGCGCTGGCCTGCGCCGCCGCCATGGCCGACGGTCCGAAACGGCCGCGCGATCTCAAGGCCCTTTCGCCGCGCGCCGCCAGCATCCTTTTGCACAATTACTACGGCTGGTTCGCCAGGGCCGAGCGCGGCATCTACGCGCTGACCGAAGCCGGCCTTGCGGCGATCCAACCTATGTCGGTGACGTTGTAAGAACGATTTGCCGAATTACCATTCGGCGCTACAAACCGGAAATCCGCGCCGTTCGGCCAAACCTTGTTTCGACCGTTGACACGTCTCGCCGCTTGTGCAGAAATTGGTTGGACCATTGAACCACTTGAGCTCAGCCGGCGTGACCGATTTCCTGCCCCCCATCCAGACCACGGCGCGCGACGACGCGGTGCTGAAGGCATTGGCGGGCTTCGTGCGGCAGGAGGCCCTGGGCCCCGGCGAGAAGCTTCCGACGGAGCGCATCCTGGCCGAACGCCTCAAGGTCAGCCGCAACACGGTTCGCGAGGCCCTGACCCGCTGGGAGGGTCTCGGCCTCGTCGAGCGGCGGCAGGGCTCGGGCACCTATCTCAAGGCCGCCGTCTCCCCTGATATGCTGCACATGCCGCTGACGCTGTCCGGCGGCAATGATTTTGCCGGCCTGATGCGCACGCTGGAGATCCGCCGGGCCCTTGAGGCCGAGGCGGCGGCCCTTTGCGCCATCCGTGGCGGCAAGGCCGAGATCGCTGAGATCGAGCGCAAGCTCGACATCATGGAAGATGCCTTCCGTACCCGCGCCGGCATGTCCTCGGAGGAGGACTGGGAGTTCCACCAGGCGGTCTACCGCGCCTCCGGCAATCCGCTGTTCGAGCAGATCATCAGCGCCATGCATGAGCTCTTCCACCGTTTCTGGGAGCATCCGCTCGGCGTGCGCGACTTCGGCCACGCCAGCTTTCCCTATCACCGCACCATCTTCGACCGCATCGCCGCGCATGATCCGGACGGCGCCCGCGCCGAGGCGCTGAAGCTCATCGCCACCGTTGAGGACGATCTGAAGCGCGGTGCCGCCAACCTCGAACTTTCGGACCGCAGATGAACGAGCAGCCCAACACCTTCGATCCGGCCTCCCTGGCCGGCGATTATCTCGGCGAGGCGGCGACGCTGCTGGCGCATGACGATCCGTTTCCAGGCGGCGCCGTAGTGCCGCCGATCTACCAGACCTCGCTCTTCACCTTCGCCAATTACGCCGACATGGCCGACACCTTTGCCGGCCGAAGGAAGCAGCCGATCTACTCGCGCGGCGACAACCCTACGGTGATGGAGTTCGAGGCGCGCGTGGCGGCGCTCGAAGGTGCCGAGGCCGCGCGCGGTTTCTCGAGCGGCATGGCGGCGATCAGCGCCACCGTGCTCGCCTTCGTCGGCGCTGGCGAGCGCATGGTTGCCGTGCGCAACTGCTATGGCGATGCCTACCGCCTGTTCGAGCGGCTGTTCCCGCGCCTTCACATCAAGGTCGACTATGTCGACGGCTCAGATCCCGATGCGGTTGCCGCCGCGCTTCCCGGCGCCAAGCTGCTCTACCTCGAAAGCCCGACCTCGATGATGTTCGAGCTGCAGGACCTGGAGCATCTGACGCGGCTGGCGAAGGAGCAGGGCATCGTCACCACCATCGACAATTCTTGGGCGACGCCCGTCTTCCAGAAGCCGATCTCGCACGGCGTCGACCTGGTGCTGCACTCGGCCTCGAAATATCTGAGCGGCCACAGCGACACCGTCGCCGGCGTGGTGGCGGGCTCGGCCGCCCATATCAAGCACATCAACGAGCAGACCTATTCGCAGCTTGGCGGCAAGCTGTCGCCCTTCGAAGGCTGGCTGTTACTGCGCGGCCTGCGCACGCTGCCGCTGCGCCTGCCGCACCACATGAAGAGCGGGCTCATCATTGCCGAGCGGCTGAAGGCGCATGGCAAGGTCGAGCGGGTCAACCACCCCGCCTATTCCAACCACCCCGGCAAGAAGACTTTAGCCGGCTATGCCGGGCTGTTCTCCTTCGAGGTCACCGAGGATGTCGACATCCCGGCCTTCGTCGATGCGCTGAAATATTTCCGCATCGGCGTCAGCTGGGGCGGCCATGAAAGCCTGGTCGTGCCGGCAAAAGCCTCGCTCGAACAGACGCCGGGCATCAATTCGATGGCGCGCTTCGGCGTCAGCCCTCGAACCATCCGCTTCAACGTCGGATTGGAAAATGTCGAGGATCTCTGGGCCGACATCGCTCAGGCCTTCGACAAGTCAAAAAAATAAGTTGTCCAAAAATGGGAGTCCCGAAGATGAAAAAACTGACCTTCATGTTTGCCGCCGTGGCCGGCCTGGCGATTTCCGCCAGCGGCGCGCTGGCCGACACCACGATCAAGCTGGTTGAGGTCATCACCAGCCCGCCGCGCACCGAATTCCTGAAGAAGCAGATCGCCGAATTCGAGACGGCGAACCCGGGCATCAAGGTGGAGGTGGTCTCGCTGCCCTGGGGCCAGGCCTTCGAGAAGTTCCTCACCATGGTGCAGGCCGGCGACACGCCCGACGTCGTCGAAATGCCGGAGCGCTGGATGGGCCTCTACGCCAACAACGGCCAGCTCGAGGATCTCGGCCCTTACATGGCCAAGTGGCCCGACGCCAAGACGCTCGGCGACCGCGCCAAGCAGTTCGGCTCGACCGTAAACAATACGCAGTTCATGATCCCCTATGGCTACTATGTAAACGCGCTGTTCTGGAACAAGAAGCTGTTCAAGGAAGCCGGCCTCGATCGTCCGCCGGAAAACCTCGACGAGTTCGTCTCTTTCTCCAAGAAGATCTCCGCGATCCCCGGCAAATACGGCTACTGCCTGCGCGGCGGCCCCGGCGCCTTCAACGGCATGCACATGTTCATGAACATCGCTGACGGCAAGGGCGGCTATTTCACCGACGACGGTGTCTCGACCATCAACGACGAAGGCTCGGTCAAGGGCCTGCAGATGCTGGCCGACATGTACAAGAATGGCCTGGCGCCGAAAGATTCCGTGAGCTGGGGCTTCAACGAGACGGTGACCGGCTTCTACTCCGGCACCTGCGCCATGCTGAACCAGGATCCCGACGCGCTGCTCGGCATCGCCGACAAGATGAGCGCCGACGACTTCGCTGTCGCGCCGCTCCCCGTGGGCCCGAGCGGTAAGTCCTATCCGACGCTGGGCTATGCCGGCTGGGCGATGTTCGCCAATTCTCAGCACAAGGACGAGGCCTGGAAGCTGATGGCCACACTGCTGTCGCCCAAGGACAATCTGGAATGGGCCAAGGAAGTGGGCGTCGTCCCGATCCACAACGGCGCCGATCAGGACGCGCATTTCAAGACCGAGCAGTTCAAGGGCTGGTTTACCGAGCTCAACGACAGCTCCAAGTACGAAATGGTGACGCCGCCGACGCATCTGGAAAACCTCGGCAACTTCGTCGACCAGGTGGCGATCAAGAATTTTCAGGAAGTGCTGCTCGGCCAGAAGCAGGCCAAGGACGTGGCCGACGAATGGGCCAAGTTCCTGACCAAGGAACAGCAGGACTGGCTGGCCAAGAACAAGAAGTAAGCGCAGGCCATTCCTTCTCCCCGTTCTACGGGGAGAAGGTGGCCAGAAGGGCCGGATGAGGGGCAGCGCCACACCTTCGGAAGTTCGCGCCGCCCCTCATTTGCCTTCCCTCCTTCGCAGTAGCTGCGCCGCTGCTACGGAGGGCGAGCCGGCATCTTCTCCCCGTAAACGGGGAGAAGGACGCTATTTTGCCCGCCGGCACCCACTCACCACCGTAGAGCCAAACGCATGACCTATGCAGTGTCCGAAATCCGATCCGCCGTCCGGCCGAAAAGCAAGCGGCTGAGCAAGGCCGCGATCGAGCCGTGGCTCTATCTTTCGCCTTCTATCATCCTGCTGGTCCTGGTGCTTTTGGTGCCGCTGATCATCGGCATCAGCTATTCCTTCCGCAAATTCTCGGCCTTCAAGTCGCAATATGTCGGTCTCGCCCAGTATCAGGCGATGCTCTCCGACCAGGTGCTCGGCCAGGCGCTGATCAACACGCTGTGGTGGACGGTCGCCAGCCTGTTCTTCCAGTTCTTCCTGGGGCTCGGGCTGGCATTGCTCCTCGACAAGCCCTTCTACGGCCGCAAGGTCGTGCAGGCTGTCGTGTTCCTGCCCTGGGCGGTGCCGTCCTTTCTTTCGGGCCTCACCTGGGCCTGGCTGTTCAACCCGATCATCGGGCCGCTGCCGCATTGGCTCTTCGCGCTTGGCCTGAGAGCGGAGCCGACGAATATTCTGTCCGATCCGGCCACCGCCATGTGGGGGCCGATCGTCGCCAACATCTGGTTCGGCATTCCCTTCTTCGCCATCACGCTGCTTGCGGCGCTGAAGTCGATCCCCTCCGAACTGCATGAGGCGGCTGCCATCGACGGCGCTTCGCCATGGCAGCGCTTCACCAAGGTGACGCTGCCCTTCCTGGCGCCGACCATCGTCATCACCGTCATGCTGCGCACCATCTGGATCGCCACCTTCGCCGACCTGATCTTCGTCATGACCGAGGGCGGACCGGCGGGCTCGACCAGCACGGTGCCTGTCTACATCTATGTCAGCGCCTTCAAGTCGCTGGACAAAGGCTACGCTTCGGCAGTCGCGGTGCTGCTTCTGGTGCTGCTCATCGCCTACGCCATCGGCCTGATCGCCATCCGCCGCACGCTGGTGAGGCACGTCTGATGATCGCCGGTCGCTCCACCTCCTCGCGCATCTTCGGCGGCATCGGCCTCTACGCCGCTGTCGCGGCTTATGTGATCTTCGCGCTGTTCCCGATCTTCTGGACGCTGAAGATCTCGGTGACCCCCGAGCGCCTGCTCTATTCCGAAGGCATCACCTTCTGGCCGTCGCAGACGACACTGAAGAACTTCGCCACCGTGCTCGAAGCCTCCGACTTCCCGCGCTATTTCCTCAACAGCGTCATCGTCTCGGTGTCGACGGCCGCCTTTGTCACGGTCATCGCCACGCTAGCCGGCTATGCCATGTCGCGCTTCACTTTCCGCGGCAAGGCGACGCTGGCGATCCTGTTGCTGCTCACCCAGACCTTTCCGCTCGTCATGGTCATCCCGCCGATCTACCGCATCATGGGCGACCTCGGCCTGACCAACAGCCTGATCGGCCTGATCATCATCTACACCGCCTTCAACACCGCCTTCGCCACTTTCCTGATGCAATCCTTCTTCGACGGCATCCCGAAGGATCTTGAGGAGGCGGCGATGATCGACGGCTGCACGCGCGCGCAGGCGATGCGCCGGGTGATCGTGCCGCTGACCTTGCCGGGAATGGGCGCCACGCTAGGCTTCGTCTTCACCGCCGCCTGGAGCGAATTGCTGTTCGCGCTGATGCTGATCTCCAGCGACGAGCAGAAGACCTTCGCCGTCGGCCTACTCACCTTCATCGGCAAGTTCGCCGTCGACTGGGGGCAGATGATGGCGGCCTCCATCCTGGCGCTGATCCCGGTCTGCGTCTTCTTCGCCTTCCTGCAACGCTATCTTGTCACCGGCCTCACCGCCGGCGCGGTCAAAGGATAAAAGATGGCTTCCGTCACGCTGCAAAACGTCGAGAAGGATTACGGCGCGCTGCGCATCCTGCACGGCGTCGATCTGGAGATCGCCGATGGCGAATTCGTCGTGCTGGTCGGCCCGTCCGGCTGCGGCAAGTCCACGCTCTTGCGCATGATCGCCGGCCTGGAGGAAGTCACCGGCGGCGAGATCCATATCGGCGAGCGGTTGGTCAACGATGTCGCGCCGAAGGATCGCGACATAGCGATGGTGTTCCAGTCCTATGCGCTCTACCCGCATATGGATGTCTCCTCCAACATGGGCTTCAGTCTGATGCTGAAGAAGGCCGAGAAGACGACGATCGACGGCAGGGTGGGCGCCGCCGCCAAGCGGCTCGGCCTCGACCCCTATCTCGGTCGCCTGCCGCGCCAGCTTTCCGGTGGCCAGCGCCAGCGCGTCGCCATGGGCCGCGCCATCGTGCGCGACCCGAAAGTGTTCCTGTTCGACGAGCCGCTCTCCAACCTCGACGCCAAATTGCGCGTCCATATGCGCGCCGAAATCAAGGCGCTGCACCAGCAGCTCAAGACCACGTCGGTCTATGTCACCCACGATCAGGTCGAGGCGATGACCATGGCCGACCGCATCGTCGTCATGCATGACGGCTATGTGCAGCAGGTCGGCCGTCCGCTGGAGCTTTACGACCGTCCGGTCAACACTTTCGTCGCCGGCTTTATCGGCTCGCCGGGCATGAACTTCTTGCCGGCTAAGGTCGCCAAGGGTGGCAAGGTTGATGCCGTGCTCGCCGACGGCCAGAAGCTGCGGCTGCCGGATGGCCTGCCGATCAGCGACGGCGATGACCTCACCATCGGACTGCGGCCGGAACACATCAAGCTGGTCGACGACGGCGCGCTGAAGGCCGAGGTCGAGGTGGTCGAGCCGCTCGGCCTGTCGACGCAGTTCTATGTCAGGCTGGCCAACCAGCAGGTCTGCGTCTTCGTCATGGGCCGCAGCGACGTGAGGCCGGGCGACACGATCCGCCTCGCCGCCGATCCGGCTGCGCTGCATCTGTTCGATCCGAAGAGCGGAAATCGGATCGGCTAGCTGGCCAGCAGCAGCGTGTCATCGGAAGACTCCGCCAGCAACTCACCGGCCGCAGATGTGGGTGTCAACTCGAGCACGATCGTTGCGCTGGCGATGGCGACAATTTGATCGCCCAAGGGTCGGCGACTTGGAGAATATCGACAGGTGAATTGCTGCTTTTGATTGCTAGACTCCTGTTGATTCGTCTCGACAGGAAAAGGCATGAGCAAGGCCCTCGGCACATTCGCACTGATCACGGTTCTGAGCGCCTTGCTGATGGCGCTCTCTTTGGCGGTTGCCAGGCACGGCTACCCCTACGGCGCGTTCGGCGTGAAGCGTCTCGACGGTATTGCCGACGCCGGCTCCTTCCTGGCGATCGCCGCCGTCTATTTCTTCGGCGCGATGCTGATGATGATCCTCCCGATCCGCGCCGCCGGCATCGTCCTGACGCATGCCGCCGACGCGGTCTTCTGGGCGACGATCATGCTGTTCGCGACCATCGTCGGCTCGCTGGCCGCCAGATGGGCCTTCGGCCAGCATGAGGTGCTTTGGGCGCTCTTCAACTGGCGCTTCCTGTTCGTGGCAGTGATCGTAGCGGCGCATCTCACCATGAATGAGCTTCGCCGCAACGTCCTGCTCAGAAGCCTGTTCTTCGTCATCTTCGGCGCGGTCACGCTCGCCTGCCTGTTCTGGTCGTTCTCGACCTGACGCGATCCGGCCTCAGAGCAATTCCAGGAAAAGTGTGAAGCGGTTTTCCGTCCGGAATTGCGTCAAACAAGGGGATAGAACGGTTCGCCGTTTCCCTGAAACGGTGAACGCTCTAGGTTTAAGATCGCGGGTAGACCTCCTCCCGGACAATGACTATATCATTTGTCTGACAATTGACCCCGGCTGATGGCCGCTGCGACCAAGACTCAAGGAAAAACAACATGACCGTGCTGCGCAAGAACCTGATCGACGGCGAGTGGCTTGGCGAGGCCGGCTCGCGCAACATCAACCCCTCGAACACCAACGATGTCGTCGGCGAATATGCTTCGGCCGGGCCGGAGGAGGCAAAGCAGGCCATCGCCGCCGCCAAGGCGGCCTTCCCTGCCTGGTCGCGCTCCGGGCCCCTTGCCCGCCACGCCGTGCTGAAGAAGACCTCCGACGAGATCATGGCGCGCAAGGACGAGATCGGCCGATCGCTCGCCCGCGAGGAAGGCAAGACGCTGGCCGAGGGCGTCGGCGAGACCATCCGCGCCGCCCAGATATTCGATTTCTTCGCCGGTGAGACGCTGCGCCTGTCGGGCGAGATGGTGCCGAGCGTCAGGCCGGGCGTTGGCGTCGAGATGACCCGCGAGGGCGTCGGCGTCGTCGGCATCATCACGCCGTGGAATTTCCCGATCGCCATTCCCGCCTGGAAGATCGCCCCGGCGCTGGCCTACGGCAACACGATCGTGTTCAAGCCGGCCGAGCTGGTTCCCGAAAGCGCCTGGACCATCGTCGATATCCTGCATCGCGCCGGCCTGCCCAAGGGCGTGCTCAACCTCGTCATGGGCAAGGGCTCGGTGGTCGGCCAGGCGATGCTCGACAGCCCCGACGTCAATGCCATCTCCTTCACCGGGTCCGTCGGCACGGGCAAGCGTGTCGCCGCGGCGAGCATCGAGCATATGCGCAAGTTCCAGCTTGAAATGGGCGGCAAGAACCCGCTCGTCGTGCTCGATGACGCCGACCTTGCGGTGGCCGTCGATTGCGCGATCAATGGCGCCTATTTCTCGACCGGCCAGCGCTGCACCGCGTCCTCGCGCCTGATCGTCACTGAGGGCATCCACGACCGTTTCGTCGATGCGGTGAAGGAGCGGTTGGACAAGCTTGTCATCGGCGATGCGCTCGATGCCAAGACGCAGATCGGCCCGGTCGTCGATCAGACCCAGCTCAAGCAGGACGAGGACTATATCGCCATCGGCCGCCAGGAAGGCGCCGAGCTGGCCTTTGGCGGCGAGCGGCTGGAGCGCGGCACACCCGGTTTCTATCTGAGGCCGGCACTGTTCCTCGGCTCGACCAATGAAATGCGCATCTCGCGCGAGGAGATTTTCGGCCCGGTCGCCAACGTCATCCGCGTCAAGGATTATGACGAGGCGCTCAGCGTTGCCAACGACACGCCCTTCGGCCTCACCTCCGGCATCTGCACCACCAGCCTGAAGCACGCGACGCATTTCAAACGCAATTCCGAAGCCGGCATGGTGATGGTCAATTTGCCGACGGCCGGCGTCGATTTCCATGTGCCGTTCGGCGGCCGCAAGGGCTCGAGCTACGGTCCGCGCGAGCAGGGCAGTTACGCGATGGAGTTCTACACCACGGTGAAGACCGCCTATACATTCGCCGGCTAATCCAATCCGGGAGCAGATCGATGAGCGTGGCCGAGATGATATGGCTGAACCCGCCGCCGCACCATTCGCTCGGCGACGGCACGCTCACCGTCCGAACGGGCAAGGACACCGACTTCTGGCGCGAGACCTTCTACGGCTTCTGGCGCGACAACGGCCATTTCCTCTACCGTCCAGTCGAGGGTGACTTCAGCGCCGAGGTCACCGTCAAGGGCGACTACAAAGTGCTTTACGATCAGGCGGGGCTGATGCTGCGCCTGAGCGAAACGCACTGGATTAAGGCCGGCATCGAATACACCGACGGGCTGGCTTACTTCTCCGTCGTCGTCACCAACGACACCTCCGACTGGTCGCTGGTCGCCATCGCCGCCGGCAAGGACGGCGTCAGGATCCGCCTGACCCGTCACGCCGAGGCGATCCGCGTCCAATATCTGGACGCCTCGGATGGTCACTGGAAGCCTGTGCGGCTGGCCTATTTCCCAGTCTCGAAAACGGTCGATGTCGGCATGATGTGCTGCTCGCCGCAACGCGAAGGTTTCGAGGCGACCTTTTCCGGCTTCACGGTCGGGCCGCCGATCGCGAGGGAATTGCACGATTAGAGCAATTCCAGAAAAGTGTGAGCGGTCGGGCTCGGCGCGTTTGGCGTAACCTTCCGCCCGGAATTTCGTGAAACAAGGAGATAGAGCGGTTCGCCGTTTCCGTGAAACGGTGAAGCGTTCTAGCCAACCGCACTGCCCGCCAAGCCGGAGATCGATCGGCGAACCGCATCTTGGTCGCGCCGACGACACAAGCACTGACTGGTTTGCCGCGCAAATGCGCGTGAAATCCTAGTCTCTCATGTTCCCTGTCAAGGTTGAAGGCAAGAAGGCTCACCTGCTTGGCAGGTTTGCGAAGCAGTCGGATCGGCCGAAGCTGCACAGGGCTGGGGGTGGAGCTCAGAGACGACGGTTGATC
>NZ_JAPYKO010000031.1:0-65418 GCF_037179585.1 Mesorhizobium argentiipisi (SeqCode) | reverse complement strand
GAGAAGCTTAACTGTCTCGGCCCAGCCATCATCAACAAGCGATTCGTGTGTCATCCCCAGCGTAGAATCACAACCGATTCCGCGCCGCAATACCCTATCTTAGCGCCTATGCCCTCGAGGGGGAGATTGGCGCTCACTCCGTCTTCGCCGGCGCCGCTGTGATCTGCTCGCCGATGGCCTTCATGTCGGCCACCTCGCCTTCTTTCGACTTGGACGGCACCTTGAAGACTTGGCCCGGCCAGATGCGGTCGGGATCGCGGATCTGGTCCTTGTTGGCGAGATAGATGGTCGAAAACCGAGTGCCGTGGCCGTAAACGCGGCGCGAGATGCGCCATAGCGTATCGTTGCGGCGGATGATGACCGCGCTGTCGGCATGTTCGAGCTTCGGCGCGACCGTCTCAGGCATGTCGGTCGAAGGCGTCGCCTCGGCGACTTTGGCGGGCGCCTCCGCTGCCGGGGCCGACGTAGCAGGCTTGGCCGCTTCGGCCGTCGCCGCTGCCGGAGCTGTGGCGTCGGCGGTCTTGGTCACCGCCGGCTTGGCATCGCCGGTCTTTGTTTCATTCGGTGCGACGGCGGCGATCGACTCGCCGGGCTCGCGCTCGAACGGGACGGCAGCGCGGGCGACGACCTTGGCGCCATCATTGTCCAGGCCATCGACATGGATGGTGTAGCTGCCGACGGGAATGTCGCGCGTCGCTTCGATCAGGAAATGCCCGTCGGCCGACGTCTTGGCATCGCCGAGCAGGATAACATCGGCATAGGCGCGCACCTTGCGGCCGGGATCAGCCGTGCCGGCGACGAAGATCTTGCTGCCGTCGATCTCGACCGCTTCGACGGTGATCTTGGGCTCCGCCGCAGTGGCCGCAGCCGGCGCGGTCGCCTGGTCCGTGGCGGCCGGTGCCGTCGTAGCAGGCGCTGCCGCCTGATCGCCAGCCGCCGGCGCGGCCGGCTTGCTCTCGGCCTCCGGCACGGTGATCAGTTGCGAGGCCTTGCCCGGCTCCTCGACCATGGCCAGCACTTGGCCGGTCGGGCTCTGCGGCACCGACACCACGGCGGTCTGAGCCGAGGCGACGGCAGTGCCGCCAACCGTCTGGCGCAGCGTGATCGTATAGTCGCCCGGCTTCAGTGGGTTATCGAGCACGATCGCGAAGGCGCCGTCAGGGCCGGAATCGGTCGAGCCAAGCACCCTCCCGCCATTCAGGATCTCGACCTTGGCGTTGGGCGCGGCGCTGCCGGCGACGACGATCGAGCCATTGCCTTCGACGCGCACGACATCGAAGGTCGGCAGTGTCGGACCACCCGCGGCGGTAGGCGCCTGGGCGGGCGTTGCAGTGGCCGGAGCCGTCGCGTTGTTGGCCGGCGCCATCTTATTGGCGGACGCCATACTATTGGCTGGCGCCATCGTGTTGGCCGGAGCCGTTGTGTTTGAAGGAGCCTGGGGCACGCGCGCCTCTGTGCTCGTGCTTGAGGATTCAGCCGGTTTCGCATCGCTCTGCGGCAGCGCCGCAACCTGCGCCGGCTTCTGGTTGTTGATATAAGGGTCGAGCGCGCCCGAGCCGTAGGCGACCGCCGCGACGGCGACAACGCCGCCCGCCGCGAACAAAAACGCCTTAGAAGGATTGATAGCCATAATTCCGTATTGCCCCCTTAGCCACCTAACGCCCGGTCTAGCGTGTTTTCTCCAAGCTCACAAGAAAAAGCCCGTCCGCGGGCTTGACCGCGCCAACCGTCCCCATCACCAATCATCGCCATGAACACGATTCGATCCGTCTGCGTCTATTGCGGCTCGTCTCCGGGCCGCGACGAGGCCTATATCAAGGCCGGCCACATACTCGGCCGCTCGCTTGCCAAATCCGGGTTGCGCCTGATCTATGGCGGCGGCACGAAGGGCATCATGGGCGCCGTCGCTGAAGGCGCGCTCAAGGCCGGCGGCAAGGTCACCGGCATCATCCCGCGCTTCCTGATCAACAAGGAAGCGACCGAAACCGCGCTCGACAAGCTCGATGAATTGCTGATCACCGACAACATGCATGAGCGCAAGCATAGCATGTTCGAAAAATCCGACGCCTTTGTGGCGCTGCCCGGCGGCATCGGCACGGTGGAGGAAATCGTCGAGATCATGACCTGGGGGCAGCTCGGCCATCACCGCAAGCCGATCGTCTTCGCCAACGTCAAAGGTTTCTGGGATCCGATGCTGACGCTGATCGAGCACATGTCGGAGGAAGGCTTCATCCACACCGCGCACCGCGTCAAGCCGCTGGTGGTCAACGACCCGGAAGCGATCGTCGCCGCCATCATGGTGGCGGGTTCGTCCGTCGACGCGCCGACGGAAGGGGTGCAGTCGGTGATCGACAAGATGTAAGGGCAATAAGGGAGTAGGGCAGTAAGGCAGTATATGAGGCTACGGAAAATGCCCCTACTGCCCTACTGCCCTCCTCAAATCCCCAACCACCGCCCGCCTGTCATTCCGCCGCCACGCTAGATGGATCGACACGCTGCGCTTGAACCATGGCAGGTCGCGGAAGATCACGCCGGCGGGTGCCGCGCTTTGCAGGCTTTCCTGAACCGTCGCCAGGCCAAGGCCAGCGCTGACGAGGCCAAGCGAAGTCAAGGGATCGGCCGTCTCATAGGCGATGTCGGGTATGAAGCCGGATTCGACGCAGGCCGCCAGGAACTGCGCGCGGTTGGTGTCGCCGGGCTGGCGCACGACAGTGATCCAGACGCGGCCGTCGAGATGGCCGGGAGCGATGTCGGCGACAGCGGCGAGCGGATCACCTTCCGGCATTGCCAGCACCAACGGTTCGCGCCGTACCAGCATGCTTTCGATATCGGGATCGCCCCCAGGCGCCGGCGAATAGACGAAGCCGAGATCAAGGGCGCGCTGGCGCAGATCCTCGAACTGCGCCGCCGTCCGCCGGCTGCGCAATTGCAGATGGAAATCCGGCCGCGCGCGGCGAAAATCCCTCAGCAGGTCGGCGACCAGTCCGGAAAGCACCGCGCCCTCGACATAGCCGATGGCCAGGCTGCCGGCGGCGCCGCTGGCGAGGTTGCGGCCGAGCTCTTCCAGCCGCGCCGCATTGGCAAGCAGCGCTCGGGCTTCGGCAAGGAAGGCCCTGCCCTCAGCATTGAGATGGACGCGCTGCTTCGCCCGCTCGAACAGGGCGACGCCGAGCTGCTCCTCGAGCTGGATGATCTGCCGGCTCAGGGGAGATTGCGAAATGTGCAATTGCTCGGCGGCGCGGCCGACATTGCCGGCCTCGGCAACGGCGACGAAATATCTGATCTGGCGCAGGTCGAGCATTGTTTCGCCTTAAAGTCCTCGAAGGTCTTAACTATAGCCTAATCAGTCTTGGACAGTCTGACCAGCGGGCGCGATATCTCCCGGCATCAACCAGCCATGAAAGGAGACCGCCATGCAGTTCTTTGCCCTGCTCAGCCGCAACACCCAGAAGTTCGGCGATGCCGATTTCGCGCCGCTGCTGCCGCCCGAGTCCGAACAGCGCAAGACGCTCTACGCACAAGGGGCCGCACGCCAGATCTGGAACCGCGGCGACGTTCCCGGCACCGGCATAATGTTCGAAGCTGCCGACGAGAAGGAAGTGCGCGGCCATCTCGCCACGCTGCCGTTAATCGAGGCCGGGATGATGGACATCGCGGCGATCGTGCCGCTCAACCCCTATCCCGGTTTCGGGCCGAAGCGCTGAGCATGATTCCCGTGAGGCTGTCGTCCTGCGCGGCAGCCTCATCGCTTCAGGGCCGTTATCGCGGCCACCTGCTCCCTTGCCGCAGAAGAGGCCGTCGCTATTGTCGACGGCGATCCGAAACAAGGGCGGTATATCCATGAAACTTGGCTTTGTCGGCACGGGCGCGCTGAGCTCGGCCATCGTCACGGGGTTGAAATCGCTGCCGGGCGAGACGACGCCGGTGGTGGTCTCTCCGCGCAACGAGGCGAACGCAGCCGAGCTTGCCGCGCGCTATCCGGACGTGCGCGTCGCCGCCGACAACCAGGCCGTGCTCGACCAGTGCGACACCGTGATGCTCGCGGTGCGGCCGCAGATCGCGCACGAGGTGCTGAAGGAACTGCGGTTCCGGCCGGACCATCACGTCGTCAGCCTGATCGCCACGATATCGCGCGAGGAGATCGCCGGCCTCGTGGCGCCGGCGGCACATGTCGGCAAGGCCCTGCCGATGCCGATGATTGCGCGCCTACAGGGCGCGACGATCATCTGTCCGCCCGACCCCATCGTGGCGGCATTCTTCGGCAGGCTGGGCGGTGTGATCGAGGTCGAGGACCAGAGCGAATTCGACGCGCTCAGCGTCGTCACCGCGACCTATGCCAGCTATTTCAAATATCTCGATACGATCCACGCCTGGGTTCGCGGCCAGGGTGTGGCTGGAGACAAGAGCCGCACGTACATCACCAGCATCTACAAGGCGCTGGCCAACGCGCCGGATACGGCACCGGACGAAGATTTCGTGCATCTTGCGCAGGACTATGCGACGCGCGGCGGCATCAACGAGCAGGTGCTGCGCGAGCTGACCGAGCGGGGCACGTTCGAGGCCTTCGCGGAGAGCCTGGAGCGCGTGCATCAGCGCATTTCAGGCAAGTAGCCGGTGATTGCGCCGAAGACGGCGCGCTATTCCATCCCATTCTTCTACGAGCCGCGCGTCGATGCCGAGATCGCGCCGCTGCCGATCGAGGGCGCCAGCGACTTCGCGCCCTTCCTCTATGCGATTATCTCTGGGAGTCGGCGACCAATTTCGTCGAGATGGCCGGCGTGAAGGCTCTGCGAAAGCCAAGGCGGCCGGCCGCCGCCTGAGCGCCAATGCTGCCGGGCTCTGGTTGATGGCGGCGCGCCTCCCTGACTGGCTTAGGTGACGCCGGTCAACTCGACGGCGGTGCGCACGCGGGCGAGCACTTCGCTCAACATGTCGTGCATGGCCTTGCGCGCCCTGGCGGCGTCGCCGGCCTCGATCGCTCTCAGCACCTTGCCGTGCGCATCGAGGTCGCCGACCGGATGGCCGAACAGCGCGTTGGTGGTCGGCACGCTGTATTGCAGGGCCGTGTGGATGAGCGCCGAGAGCGGCAGGAAGAAGCGGTTGCCGGTGGCGGCGAGCACCGCTTCGTGGAAGGCGGCGTCCGACAAGACCGGATCGCCCTGGCCCGAGGATGCCGCGCGCATCGCTTCGAAGGCCTCGCGAATGGCGGCGATCTCGTCCGCTTTGTTGCGGCTCGCGGCAAGCGCCGCGGCCTCGCATTCGAAGCCCAACCGCACTTCCAGAAGCTCGATGATGAAGTCGCGCGGGGTGGCGCTGGCGCGCAACCAGCCCAGCACCGAAGGGTCGAGGAAATTCCAGTCCTTCAACGGGCGGATGCGCGAGCCGCGGCGCGGGCGGGTGAGCAGCAGGCCCTTGGCCGACAGGATCTTCACTGCCTCGCGGGCAGCGCTTCGGCTGGCGCCGAAGCGGGCGCAAATCTCCTCCTCGCCGAGCAGTGTCGCGCCGGGCGGAAACAGCCCGCCGAGAATCTCGCGGCCGAGAATGTTGGTTATCTCGTCGGTCACCGACGAGGTCTGATTGCCTGCCATTGTCCCGGCCCAATTCAGAGTCTTCACGACAGTGTTACACGCGCCGGCCATCGACGCATCGACTAATTATCGGTGCTGCGGATTTTCATCAGATTTATCAGATGAATTGATTTCAACAAGCATTGCTTTCCTGCTAACTGTAGGACCGAAATTTCAGGCGAAGCAGCGGAGAGCCGGTTTGTCGCCAATATCTTCCATGCGCGCGGTGGTGCTGCGCCGGCCGCTCGACCTCCATGTCGAGGAGCGGGCCGTCCCGTCGCCCGGTCCCGGCGAGGTGCTGGTGCGTATTGCGCGCGGCGGCATCTGCGGCTCGGACCTGCACTATTTCCGCCATGGCGGCTTCGGCACCGTGCGCATGAAGGAGCCGATGATCCTCGGCCACGAGATCGCCGGTCGCGTCGAGGCGCTGGGCGCCGGCGTTTCGGGACCGGCGGTCGGCACGGCAGTCGCCGTCAATCCGGCCAAGCCGTGCGGCA
Source organism: Mesorhizobium argentiipisi (SeqCode) (assembly GCF_037179585.1). Taxonomy (NCBI): domain Bacteria; kingdom Pseudomonadati; phylum Pseudomonadota; class Alphaproteobacteria; order Hyphomicrobiales; family Phyllobacteriaceae; genus Mesorhizobium; species Mesorhizobium argentiipisi (SeqCode). The sequence goes on along the minus strand of NZ_JAPYKO010000031.1, from coordinate 59,354 downwards.
GCTGCGCATTCTGCCGCACGGGTGAGCCGATCCACTGCCTCGACATGCGCTTTCTGGGGTCCGCGATGCGCACACCGCATGTGCAGGGCGGCTTTGCCGAGCATCTCGTCTGCCGCGCCGAAAACGCCGTGCCGCTGGCGAAGGGTTCCGACCCTGCCTCCGGCGCCTTCGCCGAGCCTCTTGCCGTGACGCTGCATGCCGTCGCCCAGGCGCCGGTCTATGGCAGCCGCGTGCTGATCATGGGCGCCGGGCCGATCGGCACGCTCTTGGTGCTCGGCGCGCGCTTTGCCGGCGCGCGTGAAATCGTCATCACCGATGTGCAGGACAGGCCGCTGCAATACGCCGCCAAGGCCGGTGCCGACCGCACCATCAATGTCGCCTCGAACGCCGAAGCGATGGATGGCTATGCCGCCAACAAGGGGTATTTCGACGTCATCTTCGAGGCGGCCGGCCAGGGCGCCACGGTGGCCAGCGCCTTGCCTATCGTCAAGCCGCGCGGCACCTTGGTGACCGTCGGCCAGGGCGCGACGGCGGAGCTTTCCATTTCGATGATCGTCACCAAGGAAATCCAGGTGAAAGGCAGCTTCCGCTTTGACACGGAATTCGCCCTCGCGGTCGACCTGATCGGCTCCGGCCGCATCGACGTCGCGCCGTTGCTCAGCAATACTTTGCCGCTTGCCGAGGCCCGCAAAGCCTTCGAACTGGCCAGCGACAAATCGCAATCGATGAAGGTGCAAATTGCGTTCGACTGATTATCTCGGCCGTCTCTTCGGCCTCGAAGGGAGGCATGCCTTCGTCACCGGCGCCAGCCGCGGGTTGGGCCTCGCCTTCGCGGAGGCGCTGGCCGCCGCCGGCGCGCGCGTCACCATCGGCGGCCGCAAGGCCGACGAGCTGAAGGCCGCCGGCGATCGGTTGCGCGCCGAAGGCTACACGGTGGCGGAAGCGGCGATCGACGTCACCGACACGCAGTCGGTCGACGCGGCGATCGCGGCGAGCGAAGCCGGCACCGGGCCGATCGACATATTGGTCAACAATGCCGGCATTCAGCGCCGCGCGCCGCTCGAAACTTTTTCCGATGCCGACTGGGACGCGCTGATGGCGACCAATCTCGACGGCGTGTTCAAGGTCAGCCGCGCTGCGGTGAAAGGCATGATCCAACGCCGCAGGGGCGTGATCATCAATGTGTCATCGGTGCAGAGCGCGCTCGCCCGCCCCTCGATCGCGCCTTACGCGGCAAGCAAAGGGGCGATCACCATGCTGACCAAATCGATGGCCGGCGAATGGGGCCAGCATGGCATGCGTGTCAACGCCATCGCGCCTGGCTATTTCAGGACCGAACTCAACGCCGCCTTGGTCGCCGACGAAAAATTCTCTATCTGGCTGACCGGCCGCACCCCGATGCGGCGCTGGGGCGATGTGAAGGAACTCGCCGGCGCGGCGGTGTTCCTGGCGTCGGATGCGGCAAGCTTCGTGACCGGGCAGACGCTGCTGGTGGATGGCGGGATCACGAGTGTGTTGTAAGGCCGCCCTCACCTCACGCGGAGCCGCGCCTCAAACTGGCAGGCTCGTCTCCCCCATCGACGGATGCTGCTCGATGGGCGGATCGATCTTGGTGTCTCTTGCGAACCCAGTCAGCACCCTGTCCATCGACAGCCTGCCGGAACCGGCGAGCGCCAGGATGAACATGCCGCCTGCGATTGCCAGGTCCTTCTCGAAATGCAGCAATTCGTTCTGGCTGGCGAAGTTGGTGTGGAAGAGGCCGGCCGTCATCAGGCAGAACAGGCCAAGGCCGATCGCGCCCAGCCGCGCCAGAATGCCTAACGCCACCGACAGGCCCGCGCCAAGCTGCAGCGCGATGGTGGCCAAAAGCAGCGGCGTGCCGACGCCGAGCGCGGCCATCGCCTTCTCAGCGCCCTCGAAATGCGTCGCCAGTTGCAGACCCTCATGCACGAAGATCAGCGATAGAAGCAGGCGGCCGGCAAGCAGGACCACGCCCCTGGCGTGAAGCTTTTCGGCAAGTTCGGTCGGTGTCATGGTCGGCTCCGGTCTTTGGAAACAGGCATCTTGGAATGAGCGACGCGCAACGCGTCCGCGTGGACGCGCCTGCGCGCTTAACGCGAAAAGGTCGGAGCCGGCGCGAGGGAGAGGAACGCCGGCTCCGGTTTTCGGGCGCGCTACCGCCGTGGCGCCCAAAAGTCGGTACTCGCGGGGGAAAGGTCAGTGCCAAGCCCCTCTCCGGCCGCTTCGCGGCCAGTTCTCCGCCACCTTGTGGGGAAACAGGCCGAGCTACTTCGTCACCTTGGTGTCGATCGCCTGCTTGAGATCGGAGAGCTCCTCGCAGCCTGCCGGGCAGAGCTTTTGCAGGGAGGCGAGCTGCTCGTTGGCCTTGGCCATGTCGCCGGTCTCAACATAGAGCTCGCCCAGATATTCATGCGCGGCCTTGTGGTCGGGCTGCAGCTCCAGCGCCTTGGTGTAGTAGGTCAGCGAAGTCTGGTAGTCGCCGGTCTTGCGCAGCGTGAAGCCGAGCAGATTGTAGACGTCGGCCTGCTGGGTGTCCTGCGCAAGGTCGCGCAGATCGGCCAGAGCGCCCTTATAGTCCTTGGCCTCGATCTTGGCCTTCACCACCGTCAGGTCCGGCGCGTCGGCGCCTTCGATGTCGTCCACGGCATAGGCCGGAACGGCGATGGCGATCGGGGCCGCGGTCAAGACCGCAATGACGCCAAGCACCGCGAAAAGTGCGTGTCTCATGGGAGTTGTCGCTTTCTCTTCAGGATCCGATTCAAATCAGATCTGGGTTGGGGTGAAGGCATAGGCGTTGCCGTCCTTGACGAAGCTGCCTGTGCCGGGGAACGGGAAGTGCGAGCCGCAGATGCGGATATTGTCGGCGATCACCTGGTCGATGATCTTGTGGCGCGTGGTGATCGCCATCGGCCCGTCCTGGTCGTAGCTGCCCTGCCATTCGGGATGCGGGGCGAGCAGCGCCGGCACGTACATGGTGTCGGCCGAGACGAGGAACTGCTCGGAACCGGCATCGACATGGTAGACGGAATGGCCGGGCGTGTGGCCGGGTGCCGCCATGATGCGGATGCCGGGCACCACTTCCGTGCCGTCGTCGACCAGCTTCCAGTTCTTCCATTTCGGGAAGTTCTCGGCGATGCGCTTGCCCGCCGGCTTGCGGCCCTCGGGCAGCTTGGCGAGGCGGCTCGGATCCGTCCACCAATTGTACTCGGTGGCGTTGACGATCAGCTCGGCATTCGGGAACACCGGATTGTTGGTGCCCTTTTCCATCAGGCCCCAGACATGATCCGGATGGAAATGCGAGATCATGATGGTGTCGATCGCCTTGTAATCGATGCCGGCCGCCTTCATGTTGGCCGGCAGATGCGTGGCGTTGGCCTGCCATTGGCCGACGCCGGAGCCGGCGTCCATCATGATGGTGCGGCCGTTCATCTGAAGCACCACGACGGTGAGCGGGATCGGCATGAACTCGGTGGTCAGCCCCGCCTTGGCGAGCGCGGCCTTGGTGTCGACGACCGACACGTCCTTGATGAAGGCCGGGTCGTGGGGCTTGCGCCAAATGCCGTCATAGACGGCGGTGACCTCAAGCGAGCCGACCTTGTATTTGTAGAAGCCGACCAGCGGCTCGACCGGGGTTTCGGCGTGAGCCGCAGGCGCGAATTCCAGCTTGCCGGCAATGCCGAAGGCGGCCGCAGCGGCGGCGGAACCGAGCACCATGCGGCGTGTCATGTTGAACATCAGAAATCTCCTCTTGTGGCTTGGGCGTTTGCTTCAAGTTTCAGGCGGTATGAGAGAATGGCGGAGGGCCCGGTGCTGCCCTCCGCCGGCTGCGGAAACGTAACCGGCCGATCCGACTGAAGATCGGCCGGCGCCGGGGAGATCGGGACGTCTGGTCCCGAGGCGAGGCGAGGCGTGCGTTCCTTACACGGCATCAGGACCTTTGGTCCCGACTCCTGGGCGAGGACCTCTCGGTCCCACCTGCCTAGCGACCCCAAATGCCCTGGCCGGGCTCTTCCGCAGCGATCCTGGCCGCCGGCTTCATGGCGTGGTGGTCCATGTCGGGCTTCGCGATGGAAGCAGTGGTGGTGGTGTCGGTGGCGACGGCCTGCTGGCCGCCATTCGTCCCGGAGAAGTGGTCGCTGCCGGCGAAGGCGCTGCCGGTGGCAAGGAGGATGGCGACTGCGGCAAAGGCGGTTCTGTTCATATGCGTAGTCCTTCCGGTTGGTTGATGCGTGCCTTGGGAGGATGGCCTCGCTACAGCCAAGACCCGGAAGGCCCCGGCTTTATTCCCGGGACGCGGAAGAATTTTTTGGAGGCAACGGAAGATCGCGATTTTTGCGGGATGAACGGCCCAGTTAGCCGGCATTAATCATGGCTTGAGTTTGTTGGCTCAAGGCAAGCCTCCAGGCTGCGAATGGCGCAACTTGAGGCGGGTACGGAAGTTCTAATTTAAGCACTTTCCTTTAACTCCGATCGATGGAGCGTCGTCCAGAAAAGCTATTCGGGTTGAATTGACCGCGACAAATTTCAACATCGGCCGTATCAGGCAGGCCGTTTTCTCTTCCGCCAACGTGCCGGCGGCGATTGCTTTCGTCGTGCTCTTGATCTGCGCGATCTTCGTCGACCAGCAGAACAAAAGGGTTTCCGATCAACTCACGCGCGCGGACGTCCTCTACAAGGTCAACATCATCCGCGCCAAGCTGGAAGGAAACATCAACGGCAATCTCCAGCTGGTTCAGGGCCTCGTCTCGGCCATCGTCACCGAGCCCTATATGGGGCAGCAGAGATTTGCCTCCCTCGCTGCCAATCTCTTCAAGCAGAAATCGCAGTTGCGCAACATTGGCGGCGCGCCCGATCTCGTCATTTCGCTGATGTATCCGATGGAGGGCAACGAGAAGGCGATCGGGCTCGACTACCGCAAGAACGAGGCGCAACGCTTGGCGGCGCTTAGGGCGCGCGACCAGCGCATATCGGTGCTTGCCGGTCCGGTCGACCTCAGGCAGGGCGGGCGCGCCTTCATCGGCCGGATCCCTGTCTTCGTGCCGACAGCGGGGGGCGGCGATCGCTTCTGGGGCCTTGTCTCGGCGGCTATCGACATCGATCGGCTCTACGCCGCAAGCGGCCTCACCGACCCCGATCTCGACATAGACGTGGCGCTTGTCGGAAAGGATGCGCTTGGTGGTGGCGGCCAGCGCTTCTTCGGTGGCGCCGACATCGTCAACAACAATCCGGTGACGGCAGAAGTGCAGCTGCCATTCGGGTCCTGGCAGATATCGGCAATTCCCAAGGGCGGTTGGCCGACCGTGCCGAAGAACGAGCGGGTCTTGCAAGCGCTCATGGCGCTCGCCGCTGTGCTGGTGGTGCTGCCCATCCTCGTGGCCGGACGGCTGTTCGGAGAAAGACAGAAAAACTATGCCGAATTGAGGCGCCTGTCCGGGAGACTGGAACTGGCTCTAGAGGCTTCGGGCATCGGCGTGTGGGAGCAAGACCTCATCACCGACGAGCTGCTGTGGGACGATCGCGTCAATGAGATCTACAGCAAGCCCGCCGACGGGAAGCCGCGCGGCTATGATGACTGGGCACTGGCGATCCACCCCGAGGATATCGCGCGGGCACAGCGCGAGTTCGACCTTGCCGTGGCTGCAAAAGGTCCCTACTCGTCGCAGTATCGACTGCTTCGCCCAGACGGCACCGTCCGCCATGTGCGCGCGCGCGCAAGCTACTTCCAGGACAGCGACGGCACGCCGAAAATGGTCGGGGCCGAATGGGACGTGACCAGCGACGTTCTGCTCAACGAGAATCTGGTGCGTGAACGGCAATTGTCGGAATCGAAGAATGCCGAACTCAAGACCGCCAAGGCGCGAATCGAGCATGTGGCGCTGCACGATTCGCTAACAGGCCTGCCCAATCGCCGTTACCTCGACGAGATGCTGGCCAATTCGCCCGAGGATCGCACAGCGCTGCTGCATCTCGACCTCGACCGCTTCAAGCACATCAACGACACGCTCGGCCATGCGGCGGGCGACGCCATGCTCATGCATGCCTCGAAGGTCATCAAAGCCAACGTCCGGGCAGGCGACTTCGTGGCGCGCATCGGCGGAGACGAGTTCGTTGTGGTGTGCCAGGGGCGTAATGACAATGAACTCGCCGCGCTAGCGGACCGTATCATCGAAGAAATGCGCCAGCCCGTCGACTATAAAGGCCACCAATGCCGGTTTGGGGTCAGCATCGGCATTGCGGCGCTTAGCGGAGTCGATGCGAAGCAGTTGCTGGTCTACGCCGACCTCGCGCTCTATCGAGCCAAGAGCCGCGGTCGCAACCGTTATGAGTTCTTCAACGAAGAGCTGCAGAGCGAGATCGTCAGGACCAAGCAGACCGCGGACGAGATCCTCGGCGGGCTGGAGCGCAACGAATTCATCGCCTACTACCAACCGCAGTTCGATGCCAAGACGCTCGAGATCGTCGGCGTCGAGGCGCTGTCGCGCTGGCGCCATCCACGGCGCGGCATCCTCGCCCCCGATATCTTCCTCAAAGTGGCCGAGGAATTGAATGTGGTCTCGCTGATCGACCGCACGATCCTCGAACAAACGCTCGAGAATTTCCAGCGCTGGTCGCGCGACGGCCTCAACATCCCGCGCTTTTCCGTCAACGTCTCAGCACGAAGGCTGGAGGACAAAGACCTGATCAACGGCCTGCGCATGCTGGCGATCAAGGAGGGAACCGTTTCATTCGAGCTCGTGGAATCCATTTTCCTGGACGAAAATGACGAGCTTGTCGCCTGGAACATCGAGCACATCAAAGAGCTCGGGATCGACATCGAGATCGACGATTTCGGCACGGGCCATGCATCCGTCGTCAGCCTGCTCAAGCTGCAACCGCGCCGTCTCAAGATCGACCGGCAGCTCGTCACGCCGATAACGGGCTCGGCGGCGCAGCGGCGGCTGGTGTCGTCAATCATCGAGATCGGCAAATCGCTCGGCATCGGGGTCGTGGCGGAAGGCGTCGAGACGATGGAACATGCGCGCATCCTGAAAGAGCTTGGCTGCGACATCCTGCAAGGCTACGCATTCGGGCGCCCGATGGATGCAAAATCCTTCAGGACCTTCGCGATGTCGCGCAAATGGCTGGCTACGGCATAGGCGGACGAAGTGAGCTTCCGTTGACCGCACCGCTACCGGCTGCGCAACCCGTTCGGCAAACGAGCAAATGATAGGACAGCCCTGTCGAGAGTGACGCAGCTGCAGTCATAAGTCACCAAACTGTCACACCAGGCGGCAACCGCCATGGTAGGTTTGCCGTGGCCGCCCTCCGCGACCCCTGACCGCACCCAAGAGCCGGCGCAGCCGCCATGAACATCGCCCTCCCCGCCGAAGGCACCGATCTCTCGCCCTATTTGCCGGACGAGCACGGGTTGTTCTTCATCTACCATTTCAAGGCCGACGGTAGCCGCACCAAGGATCCGGCCGAGGCGCACTGGAGCTGGCGCAGCTACCAGATCAACGACATGCGCGCCCGCCAGGAGATCGGCGCCGAGCAGGCCTTGCCGGCGGCGGTGCGCGATGCTTTCCTGTCGCCCAGCCATGGCTGCCAGATCGATTTCGAGGACGACTTCCTCTATGGCGACCTGCCCGACCTCAGGCACGATTTCGCCGAGGCGCGCGGGCTCACGCATTTCCGTTTCGCTTTCAACGACAGGGTGCTGGTCGGCGCCCGCAAGCAGCCGCTGGAATCGGTCGACAAGGTCCGCAAGCTGGTCGAGAGCGGCACGCGAAAATTCCGCACGCCGGCCGAGCTGATCGAGGCGGTGATGGGCCAGTCGCTCGACGGCATGGCGGCCGAACTCGACAAGATGGGCGACACGCTCGACGGCATCGAGGACCGCATCGTGTGCGATGCATGGCACAATGAGCGCCAGGCGCTGGTCGACGCGCGCCGGCAACTGGTGCTGATCCACCGGCAGATGGCGACGCTCACCAGCCTCTTCCGCCATCTCGATCATTCGCATCGCAACGAACTGCCCGACCCGATCAACGACATGGCGACCCGGCTTTCGCACCGGGCTCACACTCTGCATCACGACGGCGAGCAGTTGCAGGCGCGCACACGCCTGTTGCAGGACGAGCTGATGGCCAAGCTGACCGAGCAGTCGAACCAGCTGCTCTATATCCTCTCCGTCATGACGGCGGTGCTGTTGCCGATGACCATCATCTCCGGCCTGTTCGGCATGAATGTCGGCGGGCTGCCGCTGGTCGGCACGCCGCTGGGATTCTGGGTGGTGACGGCGATCTCGGTCGTCATCGCCGGCATCATCTATATGATCGTGCGGCGGCTGGGGCGCGTGTAGCGCTTCAGGCGGTTGCCCGCAAATCCTCGACGATCGCGCCGGCGGCCTGGACTTCGGCTTCGTGGCCGGGTTCGCGCCACCTCTCGGCAAGTCCGGCCGCGTACCATTCACGCATGGCCGGCAGGTCGAGCAGCCGCCGCGGATATTTGGCCGCTTCGCCTTCGAAAGTCAGGCCATAGGACTGCGCCCTGAACGCGATGGGAGCAAAGAAGGCATCGACGGCACCAAAACGGTCGCCGGCCAGGAACGGCCCGCCGAAACGCGCAAGGCCGTCGTTCCACAAATCTCCCATGCGGAAGATGTCGTGCTTCAGCGCGCCGAACACGGGCGAAAGCTCGACGCGCACGCCGCAGCTCATCGGGCAGTCATTGCGCATCGCGGTGAAGCTCGAATGCATCTCGGCGGCGGCCGAGCGCGCCCAGGCGCGCGCCTTCGCCTCCGCCGGCCAGACGCCCTGGTGGCGTTCGGCAAGGTATTCCACGATCGAGAGCGAATCCCAGACCGCCCAGCCGTCATCGACCAGGCAGGGCACCCGGCCATTAGGCGAGAATTGTCGGTAGACGTCGAAACTCGATCCGGTCGGGAACGGCGTCAGCCGCTCCTCGAAGGGAATGTCGAGGACGCGCATCAGCAGCCATGGCCGCAGCGACCAGGACGAATAGTTCTTGTTGCCGATATGCAGAACGTACATCTGACGCCCCTTCCCGCGGTCAACGCAATTTCAGACGGAGAACCATTGCGCTTGCCTATCTTGTTGCGGGCGCCGGCGGGCGGACCTCGCGGCCCCTGAACATCGACCACGAATACATCGCCAGCGCCGTCCAGATCAGTGCGAAGGCGATGGCCTGCGTGGTGCCGAACGGTTCATCGAAGATCAGCACGGCGATCAGGAACACCATGGTCGGCGCGATATATTGCATGATGCCGATGGTGGAGAGGCGCAGCAGCCTGGCGCCGAAGGCAAACAGCAGCAACGGCACCGCGGTGACCGGACCGCAGCCGATCAGCAATGCTGTGTCGGAACCGGTGCTGGAGATGAAATGATCCTGGCCGGTGGTGATCAGGTAGACGATGTAGCAAAGCGCCGGCACCGACAGCAAAAGCACCTCGAGCAGAAAACCCTGGCTCGGGCCGATCGGCAGCGTCTTGCGGAAGAAGCCGTAGGCGGCAAAGGAGAAGGCGAGCGCCAGCGATACCCAGGGCAATTTTCCGGCCTCGACTGTGAGCACGGTCACCGCGATCATGGCGAGCGCCACCGCGGCGATCTGCAGCCTGTCGAGCCGCTCGCCGAGCAGCACAGCACCGACGACGACGCTGACCAGCGGGTTGATGTAATAGCCGAGCGCGGTCTCGACAGTGCGGTCGACCGCGATCGCCCAGACATAGATGCCCCAGTTGATCGAGATCAGCACCGCCGTCAGCGCCGCCATGGCAAGGCTTTTCGGCGAGCGGATCGCCGCCTTGAAGTCGGCGGTGCGGCCGGCCCAGATGAGCACCGCCGCGGCGATCGGCACCGACCAGACGACGCGGTTGGCGATCACCTCGGCAAGCGGCAGATGCGCCACCGCCTTCATGTAGAAGGGCAAGAGCCCCCAGAGGAAATAGGCGCCGAGCGCCAAGAGAAAGCCGCGCCGGGCCTTGGCATCCTGATCGAGATCGGCTGTAGCGGTGACCATGGCCTAACGCTATGGCCCAGAGGGCCGGCCAAGACCATCACAAAATTATGATGGATCAACGGACTTTTTGTGATGGTTCGCAGTTCCTCGCCCCACGGAGTGGGGAGAGGTGGCCCGGCGAAGCCGGGACGGAGAGGGGTCGGCGCGGCGGCTGACAATCACCGCTTCGGGATAAGTATTCTGGTGACCAGCCTCGCGCCCTCTCTTGCATCCACCCTGGCTTCGCGGGGGCGTCCCCCTCTCCGTCCCGGCTTCGCCGGGCCACCTCTCCCCCACTTTGTGGGGGCGAGGAAAGGGCGGCGACCTACTCCGCGGCCACCAGTCCCGCCATGTCGCGGTTCTTCATCAGCTTGTAGACGATCGAATCCATCAGCGCCTGGAAGGACGCGTCGATGATGTTTTCCGAGACCCCGACCGTCCACCAGCGGGCTCCAGTGGAATCATGCGATTCGATCAGAACGCGAGTGATGGCCTCGGTGCCGCCGTTGAGGATGCGCACCTTGAAGTCGGCGAGCTCGAGGTCGACGATCTCGCTCTGGTACTTGCCGAGATCCTTGCGTAACGCGATGTCGAGCGCATTGACCGGGCCGTGGCCTTCGGCCACCGACATCTTCTCCTCGCCGTCGACCTCCACCTTCACGATTGCCTCGGAGACGGTCTTCAGATTGCCGTTGGCGTCGAAGCGGCGCTCGACCATGCAGCGGAAGGACGTGACATTGAAGAATTCCGGCAGGCCGTGCAGCATCTTGCGGGCAAGCAGCTCGAACGAGGCGTCGGCGCCCTCATAGGCATAGCCTTCCGCCTCGCGCTCCTTGACGACGGCGATCAGGGAGTCGAGCCGATGATCGTCTTTCGGCACATCGATGCCGCGCCGCTTCAGCTCGGCGAGGAAATTGGCCTTGCCGCCCTGGTCGGAGACCATGACGCGGCGGCGGTTGCCGACGGCTTCCGGCGGCACATGCTCATAGGTCGCCGGCTCCTTGGCCAAAGCGGAGGCATGGATGCCGGCCTTGGTGGCGAAGGCGGAGGAGCCGACATAGGGCGCCTGGGCTTCCGGCGCGCGGTTGAGCAATTCGTCGAAGGCGCGGGAGAGCCTGGAGATTCCGGTCAGCGCCTCGGTCGAAATGCCGGTTTCGAAACGATCGGCGAAGGCGGGCTTCAGCGAAAGCGTCGGGATGATGGAGATGAGATTGGCGTTGCCGCAGCGTTCGCCGATGCCGTTCAGCGTGCCCTGGATCTGGCGCACGCCGGCTTCGACGGCGGCGAGTGAATTCGCCACCGCCTGGCCGGTATCGTCATGGGCATGGATGCCGAGATGATCGCCCGGGATGCCGTGCGCGATCACCTTGCCGACGATTTCGCGCACTTCCGAAGGCTGCGTGCCGCCATTGGTGTCGCACAGCACCACCCAGCGCGCGCCGGCGTCATAGGCTGTTTTGGCGCAGGCCAGCGCGTAATCAGGATTGGCCTTGAAGCCGTCGAAGAAATGCTCGCAGTCGACCATGGCCTCCTTGGCCGAAGCGACCGCCGCCTCGACCGAGGTCTTGATCGATTCCAGATTCTCCTCGTTGGTGCAGCCGAGCGCAACGCGCACATGATAGTCCCAACTCTTGGCGACGAAGCAGATGGCGTCGGACTTCGACTGCACCAACGCCGCCAACCCCGGGTCGTTGGAAGCCGAGACACCTGCCCGCTTGGTCATGCCGAAGGCGACGAATTTCGCGCTCTCCGTCCGCTTCTTCTGAAAGAAGGTCGTGTCGGTCGGGTTGGCGCCCGGATAGCCGCCCTCGACATAGTCGATGCCGAAGTCGTCGAGCAGCTTGGCGATCGCGATCTTGTCCTCGACGGAAAAGTCGATGCCCGGTGTCTGCTGGCCATCGCGGAGGGTCGTGTCGAAGAGATAGAGGCGTTGCTTTGTCATGGCTGTAGCTCGAAAGGCTGCGATCCCTCACCGTGGAGAGCGACGTGCATCACTATTTCCCCGCGAACCGATCCGTCGCCCGGATCAGCCGGTCCAGAATCCCGGGCTCCGAATAGGCGTGACCGGCCCCCTCGATGAGGTGGAAATCGGCCTTCGGCCAGGCCTTGTGCAGCGCCCAGGCATATTTCGCCGGGCAGGGCATGTCGTAGCGACCGTGGACGATGGTGCCGGGGATGTCCTTCAGCTTCCAGGCGTCGCGCAAAAGCTGCCCCTCCTCCAGCCAGCCGGCATGGACGAAATAGTGGTTCTCGATGCGGGCGAAGGCGATCGCATAGTCGTCCTGGGCGAACGGGTCGCTGGTCTCGGGCTCAGGAAGCAGCGTGATCGTCTCGCCTTCCCAGATGCTCCAGGCGCGGGCGGCCTGAATTTGAGCCTTGCGGTCGGAGCCGACCAGCCGCTTGCGATAGGCGGCCATCATGTCGCCGTGCTCGGCCTCGGGGATCGGCGCCAGGAAGCGCTCCCATTTGTCGGGAAACATCTCGGAGACGCCGAACTGATAATACCATTCGAGCTCGGCGCGGGTCAGCGTGTAGATGCCGCGCAAAACGAGCTCGCTGACGCGCTCCGGATGCGTCTCGGCATAAGCGAGCGCCAGCGTCGAACCCCAGGAACCGCCGAACACCAACCATTTGTCGAAGCCCGCCATCTCGCGCAGGCGCTCGATATCGGCGACGAGATGCCAGGTGGTGTTGGCCTCGAGCGAGGCGTTGGGCATTGACTTGCCGCAGCCGCGCTGGTCGAACAGGATGACGTCGTAAAGTTTCGGGTCGAACAGGCGCCGGTGCTTCGGCGAGATCGTTCCGCCCGGGCCCCCATGCAGGAACACGGCGGGCTTGCCGCCCTTGCTGCCGCAGCGCTCCCAATAGACGGTGTGACCGTCGCCGACATCGAGCATGCCGGACTCGAACGGCTCGATCTCAGGATAGAGCGTGCGCAAGGTACTGCCATGGATCGTCATAGTTTCAAGCCGTGCTGCGGCCAGTTGGCCGTCTCGTGGTCGGGATGCTGGAAGGAGATGATCTGCTCCTGCCGCCGATAGAAATCGGGGTCGTCAAGGATCGGAGCCTCGAAGATCTTTTCCACCCAGGGCAATCGAACCGCATAATTCACCTGGATCTGCGGCGCGAGGTCGGAGCGGTCGTCGAAAGCGCCGATGGCGATCTCCAGCGAGCCGGGCTGGCGGTAGGTCAGCGGCGTGCCGCAGCGAGCGCAGAAGCCGCGGTCGATGTTGACCGAGGACTGGAAATAGCTCGGCTCCTCATGGGTCCACTCGACGCCGTCCTTCGGCACCGTCACCAGCGCGCCGAAGAAATTGCCGAACTGTTTCTGGCACATGCGGCAATGGCAGATGGACGGGCGCCCAAGCTTGCCGTGCACGCGGAAGCGCACGGCGCCGCACTGGCATCCGCCGGTTCGAACTTGGTCGGTCATGGTCTTTCCTCCGGCGGCCATTGCTCGGTGTCGTGATCGGGATGCTGATAGGAGACGAGCTCGGCGAGGTAAGGCGCGGACGTGACATCGCCCATCGTCTCCTCGGACGGCAGTTTGGGGATGCCGTCGACATAAGGAAGTTTTGCTTCGACCCCCCACTGGATGGCGGGCGCGATGCCGGTCGGGTCGTCGAAGGCGGCGATCGCAAGCGCGATGCCGTCAGGTGCCTCGAAGGTCAGCGGCGTGCCGCATTCGGCGCAGAAGCCGCGCCAGGCGGCATTGGACGAGCGGAAGCGTTTCGGCTCGCCGCGCGTCCAGTCAAGCGTGGCGCCGCGCACCGACACCAGCGGCAGATAGAAATTGCCGCTCGCCTTCTGGCACATGCGGCAATGGCAGACCGAGGCGTCCCCCAGCGCGCCTTCGACGCGGAAGCGCACGGCGCCGCACTGGCAGCCGCCTGTATAGACCGGCCGGTTGTCGAGGCTCATCGCTCACTCCTGGTCAAGGGTTTACTCCGGGTCATGGCATACCGCTTCGACATTGTTGCCGTCGGGATCGAAGACGAAGGCGCCGTAATAGTTGGGGTGATAGTGCGGCCGCAGACCCGGTCCGCCATTGTCCTTGCCCCCGGCGGCAAGCGCCGCCGCATGGAAGGCATCGACCTCGGCGCGGCTGCGCGCGGTGAAGGCGACGTGCTGGGTGGATCTCGGCTTGTCCGTGCTGTCGCTCAGCCAGAACACCGGCCGGTCGCGACCATAGCCGCCAACTTTGGCGCCGCCGGTATATTGCTCAGGCACCATATAGAGCAGCGAAGCCCCCAGCGGCGCCATCGCCTCGTCGTAGAAGGACTTGGATTTCTCGAAGTCGGTTACATTGATGCCGAGATGATCGATCACGGGACGAGCTCCTCCGTTTGTGGCGCGGGCGTATCGGCCAGGCCGGCCACGATGACGATGTACTGGCAGACATTGTCGATATCGCGGATCACGTCGTCGTTCCAGAAACGCAGGGTGGTCCAGCCGCTGGCGGCTAGATAGGCACTTCTTGCCTCGTCATATCGTGAGTGTTCCGCATCGGCATGCGGGCTGCCTTCTACATCGACTATGAGTCGATGCGCTGAACATGCGAAGTCAACAATGTAAGGTCCGATCGGCACCTGCCGTCGAAAGCTCATGCCCATCAAGCGATGCGCGCGCAACTCGTTCCAGAGCTTCAGCTCGGCATCGGTCATTGCGCGCCGCATCGACTTGGCGTTCTTGCGCTGACCAAGGGGAACGCGGTCGTGGCCCATGTTCAGACCGCCTTCCGCTGGAGATTAGCGAAACCGGACGCGCCGGCCAATCGCCAAGGAATTCTCATCGCTTGATCTCCCAGGTCGTCACGCGTTCGCCCGTGGCGGGGTCCTTGCCGTCCTTCAGCTGTACGCCCTGCGCCAGCAGCTCGTTGCGGATTCGATCACCCTCGGCCCAGTTCTTGGCAGCGATAAACTCCAGACGATGGGCGATCGCCTTGGCGACCGCCGCCTCGTCCACCTTGGCCGCGCCGGTATCGAAGCCGAGAAAGGCCAGCGCTGCCTTTAGGGAGGCGGCTGCGCCATTCCCGACGTCGCCGCCGGCATCGACCGCCTCGCCGGCGAGCTGCGTCAGCCGCTGGAAGGCAGTGTAGGTGGCGAGATCGTCCGACAGCGCTTCCACCACCTCGGCCGGCAATTCTTTTGCCGCCACAGGCGCGAGGTCGGCGGCGCGCTTCCATTTGCGCAGCGTGTTTTCGGCTTCTTCCAGCTTGCGCACGGAGAAGTCGATCGGCTCGCGGTAATGCGTCATCAGCATCGCCAGCCTGAGCACCTCGCCCGGCCAGGCGCGGCCGCCGAAAGTCTCGGTCTCCAGCAGCTCGTGGATCGAGAAGAAGTTGCCGAGGCTCTTCGACATCTTCTGGCCCTCCACCTGCAGAAAGCCGTTGTGCATCCACACATTGGCCATGACCTTGGTGCCGTGGGCGCAGCGCGACTGGGCGATCTCGTTCTCGTGGTGCGGAAAGATCAGGTCCAGCCCGCCGCCATGGATATCGAAAACCTCGCCAAGATAGGCCGCCGACATGGCCGAGCATTCGATGTGCCAGCCGGGCCGACCCCTGCCCCACGGGCTTTCCCAGCCGGGCTCTTCGGGCGAAGACAATTTCCACAGGACGAAATCGCCGGGATTCTTCTTGTGCGCGTCGACCGCGATGCGCGCTCCCGCCTGCTGCTCGTCGAGATTGCGCTTCGAGAGCTCGCCATAGTCCGGCATCGAGGCGGTGTCGAACAGCACCTCGCCGCCGGCGACATAGGCGTGACCGCGCTCGATCAGTTGCGCAATCAGCGACAGCATGTCGGCCTTGCCGTCGGCGCGGGGTGCCACGAACTCCGTGGCCCGCGGCTCGAAGGTCGGCTCAAGGCAGCCAAGCGCAGCGACATCCTTGTGATATTGGTCGGCGGTCTTTTCGGTGACCTTGCGGATGGCATCGTTGAGCGAGAGCTTACCGGCCGCGATGTCGCCGCCGAAGTCGCGGAGCGCCCTGGCATTTATCTTGTCGTCGACATCCGTGATGTTGCGCACATACGTGACATGGGTTTCGCCGTAGAGATGGCGCAACAGACGGAAGAGCACGTCGAAGACGATCGCCGGGCGCGCATTGCCGATATGGGCAAAGTCGTAGACGGTCGGGCCGCAGACATACATGCGCACATTTTGCGGATCGATCGGGACGAAAGGTCCCTTGGTCCGCGTTAGCGTGTTGTAGAGGCTGAGGCCCTTCGATGCGTCAGACATGCGGTCCCGGTCCTTAATTTGGGTTCACTGGAACCAGCTCTGCGCCGTTGGCGCAAATCAGGCTCCAGCCTGCTGGCCGGGGCGTTTTTTCCGATCTGGGGAAAGATGAGGCGAAAACGTCCGGACCAGCGCGAGGCTAGCCAATAATGCAAATGCCACAAATGGCGAAAGACGTTTTCATGGGCGGCTTTATCGCGCCCGCGGGTGTTGCCGTCAAGTCGCTCCGCTCAGGAAAGATGTCGTTGGATCACAGGTAAAGACAGGGCGAAACATTTTATTAAACATGTCGGCACAGTAATGAAACATTCGCCGGCTAGACCCGCCAAGTGTCACGATTTGGTCCGAATCGGCCGCCAACGCTGAACACGAAGCCGTTACCAGGGAAGAGAACAATGCCTCGCAACAAGCAGGAACAGAACCGACAAGCGCAGCCGGCTCTCGCCAGCCACTACCGCGCGATCGGCCCGGCGGCGATCGTCGCGGCCCTTCTCCACACCGCGAAGAAGAAGAAGCCCGCGCAGAAGATCGTTTCGCCGCGCGCCGCTTGAAAAGGCACAATCCGCACGGTGCCCAACGACGGGACGCCGGCGACGAGGGCGCCAAAGAGCGCCTTGGAGATGAAGGCCTTAAAGCAGCCTTTCGAGGCTAGCAGCCTTCGCTAGAATCAAGCAGCTTTCGCTAAAATAAAGTCATCTGGTTTTCGTCCGCGCCGGGTTTCTGGCGCCTGGGCTTTTCGGCCTGTGGCGAAACGATGCCGTGCTGCTGGATCTCCGGCCCGGTGTTGGCGACCTTGTTGACCTGGTCGGAAACCGGAATCGCCTCGAAGAAATCGGGCTCGGCGGGCTTCAACAGGTCGAGCACCTCGCGCGGCTCCTGCGTGCGGCAATCGAGCCAGCGGGCGAAGTCGCGTTCCTCGATGACCACGGGCATGCGATCATGGATATGGGCGATGCCGGCGTTGGCCTCGGTCGTGATGATCGCGCCGGTGTCCATCTCCGAGCCGCCTGATTCGGCATAGGTCTCAATCAGCCCGGCGAAGGCAATCACCCCACCTCGCTTCGGCCGGATCCAGTAGGGCTGGCCCTTGGCCGAGCCCGACTGCTGCCATTCGTAAAAGCCGGAGGCCGGCACCAAAGCGCGGCGGTGGCGCATCGCGGTCTTGAACGAGGCTTTTTGCAGCACACCTTCGGAGCGGGCGTTGATGAGCAGCGGAAACGCCTTGGTGTCCTCGACCCAGGCCGGGATCAGGCCCCAGCGCACCAGCATCGCCTGACGGTCCGGCAGGTTCGAACCAGGTTCCCGCTGCGGACCGGCAAGCGCCATCAGCACCGGCTGTGTCGGCGCGATGTTGTAGCGCGCCGGAAATTCCTCCAGCTCGGCCAGGCCAAGGAAGGCGGCGGTCTGGTCCGGCGTAGCGCTCAAGGCAAAGCGTCCGCACATGGATCTGGGCTCGTCAGTTGATGCGCCATGAAAGTGGCGATGGAACCGCCGGGCCGCAACGGCTAAAGCTGGATTCGTCCAATCGGTCCACAAAAGGCTGCAGAAAGATCGCCACGCATGGAACAGCGCAAGATCATACCGGCCGTTTCCGTTGCGGTCGTGCGCGACGGCACCGTGCTTCTGGTCAAGCGCGGGCGGGCGCCGTCGCAAGGGCTCTACGCCTATCCCGGCGGCAAGGTCGAGCCGGGCGAAACGCTGGCCGAGGCCGCAGCGCGCGAATTGCTGGAAGAGACCGGGCTCGAGGCGACAGGCTATCGCCCACTGCGCGACATCCATATCGACGGCAGCGGCGAGAATCACGCCGTTGACTACCTGCTGACCGTGTTCGGCGCTGCCTATTCCGGCGGCGAGCCCGTTGCCAGCGACGATGCCGAGACCGCTGCGTTCTACACGCTGGCGCAAATGGCAGGGATGCCCCTTGCCGGCGATGTGTTCTCGGTCGCCGAGGAGTTGCTCGGTACCGCGCAAGGCGCCAGGCGGTGAGCATCCAGAATGGCCTTGCAGGCGACAAAATGTTTCGCCACAAAGCCCTGCCCTTTCATCGCAAGGCTTTGATGACCCGCGCTTCCGCTTTTCTCGCCGCGTGCCTCGCTGTCAGCGTCGCTGTAGCGGCACCCCCGGCGCGCGCCGCCGAGGCGCCTTTCGAGCCCGGGCTGATGCGGCTGGCCGAAGTGCTCGGATCGCTGCATTTCCTGCGCAATCTCTGTGGCGAAAAAGGCGACCAGTGGCGGGTCGAGATGGAAAAGCTGCTCGAGTCGGAAAATCCCGATCCCGACCGGCGCGCCCGTTTCATCGCCTCGTTCAATCGGGGCTACCGCTCCTTCAGCGGCACCTACACGCGATGCACGCCTTCGGCGACCGAGGCCATCGCGCGCTACATGAAGGAAGGCGAGACGCTGTCGCGCGACATCGCCTCCCGCTACGGGAATTGAACCCGGCTCGTCCGGCGGCAACGTTTTACGCGGATTTCGGCGGCAACCGGCGCCAGTATGGCGTGTGTTATTGTGTCCTGTCCCGCTCTGGTGCAATCTGTGTTGCACTTACGCAACAGCGTTAATGAAACGTTAGTGGACAAATCCGGAATTAACTCAAACTGAAGGTTTTGATGCCGCAAGCTGGGCTAATCGGCTAAGCTCAATATCAATTGAAAGCAGCCTTGTTCGAGACGTAGATCGCGACCGTAAAAATGTCGTATTTACAGATACTTATTCTAGGCTGCCGATAAAGGTCAAGCTCGATCCTCCTCGGATCGCCGCTTGCGAAGGGTGGACATCGCAATGGAACATGGTGTCAGCGACATCGACGCGTTGGTCAGGGAAGAAAAGCGCCTGACCGCCGTGGAGAGCCACAGCGAAGCCTGGGCCGAGGGCCTGTCGGCTGGCATCGAACCGGAAATCATCGCCGAAGCGGCGCTGGAGACGGCATTCGGCGAGATGTTGCGCGCCAATGGCGAGACCTCGGCGCTGGCGCTGCTTGACCGCATGCGCGAGAAAGTGATCGCCGGGGCGTTCGAGCCGGAACGGCTTAAGCATTAGTCCCCTTTTTGATAGCGACTTTTTGAGCGTGACTTTTGACGGGGACGCGCCGTTCTGGGCATCATGCCCGTGCGCTGGACATTCAAAGCGCCGGCCGGGACCGAACCGGAAACCACGGAGAGGCAAGCGGTGAGATTTTCGATCTCAGGCCGGCCACACGGGCTGGCCCTCAGCATCCTGATCGCCGCTTCCTGCCTAGCGCTGTTGTTGTGCCTCGGCAGCACCCCTTCCTATGCGCTGAGCGAGATCCAGCGCGAGGACCTGCCTTCGCCGGTGACCCCGCCCGCCAATGGCGACAGCGCCGCGCCCGGCACCACCGTGCCGATGCCGGAGGCGCCCGGCACCAAACCCTTGGACGGCCAGCCGGCCGACGACACCGACAAGTCAGAGCCGGAAAGGCCGCCCGCCAATGGTGGCATCACCAGCCCGCGCGTTGATCCGGACGCGCCGCCGCCCGCGGTCGTCTACGACCTCAATACGCTACCCGAGCCGGTCAAGCGCATGCATGGGCTGATCATCGAGGCCTGTAAAAGCGGCGACATCGAGAAGCTGAGGCCGCTGATCGGCAAAGGCGATTCCATGACGCAACTATCGCTCGGCGACATCGACGGCGACCCAGTCACCTTCCTCAAGGGCCTCTCGGGCGACGGCGACGGCCAGGAGATCCTCGCCATTCTGGAAGAGGTGCTTTCGGCCGGCTATGTGCATGTCGACACCGGCACGCCGCAGGAACTCTATGTCTGGCCGTATTTCTTCGCGCTGCCGCTCGACAAGCTCGATCCCAGGCAGCGCGTCGAATTGTTCAAGCTGGTCACGGCCAGCGACTATGACGACATGAAGCAGTTCGGCGCCTACATCTTCTACCGCGTCGGCATTGCGCCGACGGGACAGTGGCTGTTCTTCGTGGCAGGGGATTGAGGCGGGAAACTTATCTCTTCCCGGCCTCCGGCCAGATGCGAGCCGCTTCCTCTCGCAAGGCCGAAATGGCGTCGGCACCCACCGCAGGGTCCATTTGCAAGACCTCGGCTGCGTCGCGCAGTTCACCTTTGTCCCGGAGCTTACCCACCACCCAGGCCACTTTGCGTTCGATGTCGGGTCCATAAGCAGTTTGCGCCTTGTCGAGGGCTTCGGTTGGGATTTGCCCATACGCTTTAACCAGCATCCCGAGATCGAAGGCATCTCGATATGCGACGGCACGATCCTGGCATCGATCGGCATTCGCCAGCAGCTTCTCGGCAAACATGTCTGCAGGAACAAGGGCCGGTATCCCCAGATCGTCGTCAAAATGACCACGCAAATCGATGCGGCCCTCCCGGACGACTTCGAACCGGATCGGTTGATCCGTCAGGCGAACCAGCGTCCTCAGGCCATATTGGTCGATCTGAAAGTCCCGAACAGCTTCGACGGGCTCCGGAAAAAAGGCTCGAACGCCGAATTCCGATGCTCGTGTCCGCAGCTCGCGGTAGCCGCCGGCGTCGGCGCAAAGAAAATCCAGATCCAGTGACCGGCGATACTCGCCCAGCTTCATAACAATGGCTGTGCCGCCGCCAAACCAGCATTGGTTGGCGGTCAGAAAGTCTCGATCCATCAGCCCGATGGCTTTGGCAATGACCCTATGTTCCGGTTTTTCGAACGCCTTCATGATTTCTACCCGCAATATTCCTGTCGGGCGCGGTGATCGCGCGTATCGAGGACAACAAGATGGGTTATCACGATGTGGTCAGAAGGATGCCGTGGCCGAATTCGTCGGCCAATTTCATGATAAGCAGCTTCTCACGCGCCGTAAGGCGCTTTTGGTCGACAAAGCGCCAGTTGCGTTCGTAAAGCGCAAAGGCCTCTTTAGCGGGGATAGGACGCGCGACATCGCGGTTCCAGGCGAGCGCCTGGAGCTCAGGAAACTCCGCAGGAATGATCGGCGCAATATTCGCGGTCATAGTGCATTCAAGATAATGCAGAGCGCTTAACAAATCCAATTCTTGGCAGGGCTAGGCCGGCAGCGCCTCGGAAAACTCCACCGCCCTGCCCTGACCGGGCGTGACGATCTCGCCCTCCCACATGACGCGCGTACCGCGCACTATGGTGCCGATCGGCCAGCCGGTGACCTCTTTGCCGTCATAGGGCGTCCAGCCGGCCCTGGAGCCTGCCTGTGCGTTGGTGATGGTCTCGCGCCGCTTCAGATCGACGATCGTGAAATCGGCATCGTAGCCGGCGGCGATGCGGCCTTTCCTGGCCATGCCGAAAATGCGCTGCGGACCATGGCTGGAAAGGTCGACGAAGCGCTGCAAAGTGAGCCGGCCGGCATTGACGTGGTCCAGCATGATCGGCACCAGGGTCTGCACCCCTGTCATGCCCGACGGCGAAGCCGGATAGGTCTTTGCCTTCTCGGCCAGCGTGTGCGGCGCGTGGTCGGAGCCAAGAACATCGACGATGCCTTCTGAAATGCCATGCCAGACGCCGTCGCGGTGGCGGGCGGCGCGCACCGGCGGGTTCATCTGGATCAGCGTGCCCAGTCTGGCGTAGTCGTCAGCCGTCAGCGTCAGGTGATGCGGCGTCGCCTCGCAGGTCGCGACATCCTTGTGCTGTTCGAGGAAGACGATCTCCTCGGCCGTCGAGATGTGCAGCACATGGATGCGCGCGCGTGTCTGCCTGGCGATGCGCACCAGCCGCTCCGTGCAGCGCAGCGCGGCAATTTCGTCGCGCCAGACGGGATGCGACGACGGATCTCCCTCGACGCGCTCGCCGAGCCGTTCGCGCAGGCGGAACTCGTCCTCGGAATGAAAGGCGGAGCGGCGGCGGGTGTTGCGCAGGATCGAAGCGACGCCTTCGTCGTCCTCGACCAGAAGATCGCCGGTGGACGAGCCCATGAACACTTTTATGCCGGCCGCTCCCGGCAGCCGTTCCAGTTCGCCGACATCACGAGCATTGTCGCGCGTGCCGCCGACCCAGAAAGCGAAGTCGCAATGCATGCGGTTCGTGGCGCGCCGCACCTTGTCGGCCAGCGCGGCCTCGCTGGTGGTGAGCGGATTGGTGTTCGGCATTTCGAAGACGGCGGTGACGCCGCCCAGCGCCGCGGCGCGGGAGCCGCTCTCCAGGTCCTCCTTGTGCTCCAGTCCTGGCTCGCGGAAATGCACCTGACTGTCGACGACGCCCGGCAGGATGTGCAGGCCCGTGCAGTCGACGGTTTCGCCGGCCGAAGCCTGGCCGAGATTGCCGATCCGCGCGATGCGGCCGGCCTTCACACCGATGTCGCGCCGGCCCTCGCCGTCATGGTTGACCACCGTGCCGCCTGTCAGGATGAGGTCGAAGGTGGTCGCCATGGACAGGTCCAGTCTCTTGCGGGTGGAGTGTGGCCGGCTTACGTAATGGCCGACCATTTTGCAAGATCAGGCCGACTTTACGCTCATGCCCTTTGCCCGCCTCAAAGACCGCGCGCTCGTTTCCGTGTCAGGCCCCGATGCCGAGCATTTCCTGCAGAACATCCTCACCACCGATCTCGATACGCTGAAGCCCGGCGAGGCAAAGCCCGGCGCGCTGCTTTCACCGCAGGGCAAGATCCTGTTCGATTTTCTGATCTCGCGCACCGGCGACAGCGGCTTCCAACTGGAAAGCCGGGCCGACATCGCCGACGATTTCGTGCGCCGGCTGATGCTTTACCGGCTACGGGCGAAGGCCGATATTGCCAAGCAGGATCAGGTGCTTGTGACGGTCGCATGGGGTGATGATTCAACCGCCTCAGTTTCTGATTCAACAGCGCTCGCCGATGTACGCTTTCACGATGTCGCGGTCAGGCGCACGTATGGAGGCGAGGCAAGGGACAGCGGCGATCCTGGCGCCTGGCTGGCGCTGCGCATCGGCCATGGCATTGCGGAGAGCGGTTCCGACTACCAGCTCGGCGACGCCTTCCCGCATGACGTGCTGCTCGACGAAACCGGCGGTGTCGGCTTCAAGAAGGGCTGCTATATCGGCCAGGAAGTGGTTTCGCGCATGCAGCATCGCGGCACCGCGCGGCGCCGCGTGCTGATCGCGTCGGCCGATCGCCCGCTGCCCGTTTCGGGTACCGAGCTCACCGTCGCCGGTCGGCCGGTAGGCACGCTCGGGTCTGTTGGCGGCCAAACCGGTCTTGCGATTGCCCGCATCGACCGCGTCAAGGCGGCGGTCGATGCCGGTGACGCGATCATGGCGGGCGACATCCCTGTGACACTTGCCATCCCCATCTGGGCGAAATTCACCTTCCCTGAAGGTGCGGTCAGCGCGGAGGAGGCCTGATGGCGGCCGACCGGGCCGGGGCGCCGCCGCGCGCCTGGCAACGCATGCTGTCCGGCCGGCGGCTCGACCTGCTCGATCCCTCGCCGCTGGACATCGAGATCGCTGACATCGCGCACGGCCTTGCCCGCGTCGCCCGCTGGAACGGCCAGACCAGCGGCGACCATGCCTTTTCCGTCGCGCAGCATTCGCTGCTGGTCGAAGCGCTTTACGGCGAACTGGCGCCCGAGGCCACTGCCGAGGCGCGGCTCGCCGCGCTGCTGCACGATGCGCCGGAATATGTTATCGGCGACATGATCTCGCCGTTCAAATCGGTGATGGGCGGCTCCTACAAGGACTGCGAGTTGCGCCTGCAGCGCGCCATCCATCTGCGTTTCTCGCTGCCGGCGGAGCTTAACGCGGCTTTGCGCAAGGACATCAAGCGCGCCGACCAGATCGCCGCCTATTACGAGGCCACGCTGCTGGCCGGCTTCTCGACGGCGGAGGCGACCGAGTATTTCGGCCGGCCGCGCGGCTTCTCCGCCGACCGCTTCGACTTCACGCCAAAATCCGTGACCTGGGCGCAAACAGCTTTTCTGAAGCGTTTCAAGACGCTGGAAACCAGGCGCCAGTCTTCGCTCGCGGTGAATTCCACCCCTTAAAGAACGCTAAATTAACCGGCGAGCAGGACAGTATTGCGTTCGGTCACGGTCCGAAGGCGTGCTCATGCCTGGCGCACATGTCAAGACTGGTTCGGTCGCCGGCAAGCGAAGAGCGGCCAGTATTGGCCCGGCACGGCGGATCGCGGAAGAACTTCGCGCCCAGAACGAGCGCTTCGCGGCGGCTGTCGAGAACATGTCGCATGGGCTGTGCATGTTCGACGCAGACGAGCGGATGATCATCTGCAACCGCAACTACATCGACATCTTCCGCCTGGACGCCAAAGTGGTGAAGCCCGGCATTCGTTTCTTCGATATCCTGCAGCACAGCGCCGACATCGGCATCGCCGGGCAGAGCGCCGACGAGCTTTACGCCATCCGCAAGCCTTACATCGACGGCGCCAAGCCTTCGACCTACGAGGAAATTCTGTCGGACGGGCGCATCATCGTCATTTCGCACCGGCCGATCGCCGTCGGCGGCTGGGTGTCGATCTACGAGGATGTAACGGAGCAGCGACGGGCCGAGCAGGAGCTGAAGGAGCAGCACCGCCGTTTCGACGCCGCGCTCGCCAACATGTCGCAAGGCCTGCTGATGTACGACGCCAACGGCAGGATGATCGTGCGCAACAAACGTTTTCTGGAGCTGTTTAACATCACTGCAGCGGATTTCCCGCTCGGGACCACCCATGGCGATGCGCTCGAGCGACTGCTGGAACTTGGCATCTACACCGAGCTTGACGTCGACAGCGAGGTCGCCAAGGCGGAGGCCAGCCTGAAGGCGACAAAAATGCATTCGACGTATCGCCAGCTTACCGACGGCAGGACGGTCCTGGTCGTGCGCCAGACGATGCGAGGCGGCGGCTGGGTGGCGACGTTCGAGGATGTCACCGAGCGCCGGCGCGCCGAAGAGCGCATGACGCATCTTGCGCATCACGACACGCTGACCAACCTGCCCAACCGCTCGATGTTTCGCGAAAAGCTGGATCTGGCGCTCGGCAAGGCCAAGGCCAAGCCGCTGGCGATCCTCTCGCTCGACCTCGACCGCTTCAAGGCCGTCAACGACACATTCGGCCACCCGACCGGAGACTGGCTGCTGAAATGCGTCGCCAAGCGGCTGCAGCATGCCGTGCGCGGCAGCAAGGACGTGGTGGCGCGCTTCGGCGGCGACGAGTTCGCCATCATCCAGTCGGGCATCAAGAGCGCCGCCGACGCCGAAAAGCTCGCCAAGCGCATCGTCGAGATCGTCGGCAAGCCCTATCGCGACAAGGGGCGCGAAATGCATGTGGGCGTGAGCCTCGGCATCGCGCTCTATCCCGGCGACGGACACGATGCCGACACGCTGCTCACCAACGCCGACATGGCGCTCTACCGGGGCAAGAGCGAAGGGCGCAACGTCTATCGCTTCTTCGAGCCGGGCATGGATGCGCTGATGCGGGAGCGTCGGGCGCTCGAGGCCGATCTCGAAGCAGCGCTCTCCAAGCGCGAATTCGAGCTGGATTTCCAGCCGATCCTCGATATCGGCTCCGGCAGAATCGTCGGCGCGGAAGCCCTGATGCGCTGGCGTTCGCCGTCGCGCGGCCTGGTATCGCCGGAAAACTTCATCGCCGCCGCCGAGGAGACCGGATTGATCGTGCAACTCGGCGACTGGGCGCTGCGCAAAGCGTGCAACGTCGCCGCCAATTGGCCGCGGGACATGCGCATGGCCGTCAATGTCTCGGCGGCGCAGATCAAGAGCGGCGGCTTCGCCCGCAGCGTGATCTCGGCGCTCGCCTTTTCCGGCCTGCCGGCCGACCGCCTAGAGCTCGAAATCACCGAAACGGTGATGATGGACGAAAGCGACGCGGTGCTGAAGACGCTGAGCCAGTTGCGCGGCCTCGGCGTGCGCATCGCGCTCGACGATTTCGGCACCGGCTATTCCTCGCTCGGCTATCTGCGGCGATTCCCCGTCGACAAGATCAAGATCGACCGCTCCTTCATCCGCGACCTCGACAAGCGCGACACGGCGGCGATCGTGCGCACGGTGATCGGGCTCGGCGCCGAGCTCGGCATCGTCGTCACCGCCGAAGGGGTCGAGACCGAAGCGCAACTCGACATGCTTCGCAAAGCCGGTTGCGGCGAAGCGCAAGGTTTTCTGATCGGCGTGCCGGCCAAGGCGCCCGACATTGGCAGGCTGCTGCGCTCGCAGGCGCTGCTGCGCCAGTCAGGCTGATATCCGCTGTTTCTCTAACGCGTCGGTCACCTACCGCAGCGCCCCGATATATTTCTCGTGGAAGCTGACATAGCCGGGCTCAACCACTTTGAGGTGCCGCTCGATCAGCCGGTGGAATTCCGGCAGCTGGTGGAACGGCACGCCGGGATAGGCATGGTGCTCGGCATGATAAGGCATGTTCCAGGCGAGCTTGCGCACGAACCAGTTTGTCAGTGTGGTCCTGGTGTTTTCCAGCATGTTGGCGACGAAGGGACAGCGGCCGTGCTCGGCCAGCAGATAAAGCCTCAGGAACGGCTGGCCGAGCAGCACCGGCACGATCCAGACATAGAGCACCACAGACGCCTTGAACCAGACCGCAAGCGCCAGCAGGGCGACATAGAAGGCGATCATCGCCCGCGCCTCGGCCTTTACTTTCGGCAGCCCCTTGGGCGGCACGTAGCTGTCGCGGCAGCGCCCCATCGCATTGGTGTAGAGCGTCCTGAAATGCCCCCACCACACCGGCAGGCCGGAGACGTGGACGATGTATTGCCGCACCGTCTCGGGCTTCGGGAAAGCCAGCTCCGGATCGTTTTCGGGATCCTGGGTGAAGCGGTGATGGGCGAAATGGAAATAGCGGAACCAGTCGGCCGGCAGCGCGATTGCCAGGCTGCAGAAGCGCGCGACGGTATCATTCAACCACTGCGTTTCGAACGCCGTCCGGTGCACCGTTTCATGCAGCAGCGTGAACAGGAAGACGATCAGAATGCCCTGCGGCAGCATGAGGACCGGCCAGAACGGCACCTTGGCCGCGATCAGCGCGCCAAGGACGACGGTCGCGCCGAGATGGAGCGCGAACTGGACAAGGCCCGGCCCATCCGATTTGCCGGTCAGCCGGCTGCGCTCCTCATTCGTCAGCGAGGCCATCACGGACCGATGGTCGACGGCTGCGTCGTGGTCGATTGCGTTCATCAGGCCACGATACCCAGAAAGAAACCTTTCGAAAAACGAGGATTTCTGCGAAATAGATAAGGTCACCTTATCTTTGGATTGCCATGGTCGCCCTTCCCTCCTTGCGCGGACTTCAGGCCTTCGAAGCGGCGGCGCGGACGGGCAGCTTTGCCGCCGCGGCGGAGGAATTGTCGATTTCGGCCGCGGCGGTCAGCCAGCTTATCCGCACCGTCGAGGAGCAGATGGGGCGCAAGCTGTTCCACCGGATCAACCGGCGCGCCGTGCTGACCGAGGCCGGGGTGGAGATGCTGCCGAGGCTCAGCATGGCCTTCCGGGAAATCGGCAGCGTCGCGCGCGATGTCGGGGGCGATGCGTTCCGGCCACGGCTCGTCGTTTCGGTGCCGCCTTCCATGGCGATGGGCTGGCTTTCGGAGCGGCTCGCCGGCTTTGTCGCTGGGCATGGCGCCGCCGACATATCGCTCAGAGGCGACGACGATCCGGTGCCGTTCGATCATGAATTGATCGACATCCGCCTCTCCTACGGTCCGCACTACCGCGAGCATCCGACGGAGGAGATCGTCAAGGACGCCGTCTATCCCGTCTGCGCGCCGACGCTGGCCGGAGCGACCGGATCCGAACGCCTTGCCGGCCTGCCGCTGATCCATACCGACTGGGGACCGAGCGGCGCGTCGTTTCCGTCCTGGCGCAACTGGTTCGAAGCGGCGGGAAGCGAGCCGGGCCGTGCGGCACAACGCGGCCTCTCCGCGAACTCGTCGCGAGCAGCGCTCGATCTCGCCATTTCAGGGCTGGGTGTGGCGCTGGCGCAGGGCATCTATTGCGCCCAGGCGCTGGAGGATGGCAAGCTGGTGCGGGCCGCCGCGCAACCCTTGGAACTGCGCCAGCCCTATTGCCTGACGATCCCCGAACGCAGCGCAAGACGGGATGTCGTGGCCGCGTTCCGGAAGTGGCTGATCGGGGAATGTATGCGCGCGGTCAAATCACCAGCGCTCGGTTCTCCAGTTATCCGAGAACTCGTTTAGGGAATTACGGTGACGGAGCACTCGTTTCCATCGCCGCCCGCACCGCATATCAGCCGAACGAAGTAGGAGATTTTTCAATGTCGCTCGAACTCATCAACCCGAACGATCTGCCGGTTCCGGAGATGTACACGCAGGTTGTCGTCGCGACGGGATCCAAGCTGGTGTTCATCTCGGGTCAGCAGCCCGAGGACATACAGGGCAAGCTCGTCGGGCATGGCGATTTTGCGGCGCAAGCGCGCCTGGCATTCGGCAATCTCGGCCGAGCGCTCAGCGCGGCAGGCGCACGACCCGACCAAGTCTGCAAAGTCACAGTCTACGTTGTCGACTACAACCGCGATGAGCACGTTCCGATCATCGAAGACGCGCAGAT
This sequence comes from Mesorhizobium argentiipisi (SeqCode), assembly GCF_037179585.1. NCBI lineage: Bacteria > Pseudomonadati > Pseudomonadota > Alphaproteobacteria > Hyphomicrobiales > Phyllobacteriaceae > Mesorhizobium > Mesorhizobium argentiipisi (SeqCode). The sequence goes on along the minus strand of NZ_JAPYKO010000031.1, from coordinate 30,615 downwards.
TTCGCTGTTCGGAGATCATAAGCCAGCGAATGTGATTGTCGGCGTGGCGATAATGTCTCCAGGCTACCTCATAGAGGTCGACGCGATAGCGGTCATTTGATGAGGAGACTGGAATTTACACGTCCTGAAGCCTTTCAAAGATGCTCGGCCAGAGCCGCGACCATGTCCTTGCTCGTCGCCACTGGAATGATCTCGAACTCGACGAGGTCGTTCCACTCGATGGCCCAGCGTTGCAGGATCGTGACGTCATCGGCCTCCACCAACAGGAAGCAGCGGCTCATGTCGCCGGCGATCCAGCTGTGATGCACGACAAGCTCGTCGGGCTTCAGCCGGCCCTTATCCCGAAAGCGGCGATAGATTTCCTTGCGGTCCGTGCCGTGAAAGTCCTCGATCACGAAAAACAGCATTCTTGTTCCCTCAGTTCGAATGATCGGGAATGGGGGAATTGAAGAACTGAAGAACTGAAGCATTTAGAGAAGCTATTAGCCTGACTTCATCAATTCCTCAATTCTCCAGTTCCTCAATTCCCCAGTCCTCCATTCCGCTTCTCCGGCCGCTACTTCTCCGGTCTCTCCAGGCGCTCCAGGAACCACTGCGTCAGCCGCACCCAGAGCTCGTCCTTCTCGCCTGAATCCTCCCAGCCATGGTCCAGATTGGGATTGTCGTTGACCTCGATGACGAAGACCCCGTCCTTGGTCTCCTTGAGGTCGACGCCATAGAGCCCGTCGCCGATGCATTTTGCCGCCCGCACCGCCGTTTCGACGACATGCGGCGGCGTCTGCTTCAGCGTGAACGTCTTGATGCCGCCCTGGTCGGGCTTGCCGCTGGCCTTGTGGTTGACGATCTGCCAGTGCTTTTTCGCCATCAGATAATGCACGGCAAACAGCGGTTGGCCGCCGAGCACGCCGACGCGCCAGTCATATTCGGTGGGGATGAATTTCTGCGCGATCAGCAGGTCGGAATCTTCCAGCCACTCGGTCGCGAGCTTGGTGAGCTCCGCCATGTTCTCGCATTTCTTGACGCCGCGCGAAAAAGACGAATCCGGGATTTTCAGCACCAGCGGAAAGCCCAGTGTCTGCGCCGCCACTTCGAAGTCGGAGGTGCCGGCGATCATCACCGTCGGCGGCACCGGCACTTTGTTGTAGGTCATCAGCTCGTTGAGATAGACCTTGTTGGTGCAGCGGATCATCGACAGCGGATCGTCGATCACCGGCATGCCTTCCTGCTGGGCGCGGCGCGCGAAGCGGTAGGTGTGGTTGGAGATCGACGTGGTCTCGCGGATGAACAGCGCGTCGTAATTGGCGAGCTTGGCGAGATCCTTCCTGGTGATCGGCTCGACTTCGACGCCCATCTTCTCGGCAATCCGCGCCCAATAGCGCAGCGAGGAGATTTCCGACGGCGGCAGTTCCTCATGCGGGTCGACCAGCGTCGCGAACGTGTAGCGCGCCGGCGTGCGGCCTTTGGTGTCGCGCCATTCGCGGTTGGTGTAGGTGTCCAGGCACTGCAGGAAGAACTCTTCCTCATCCTCGGTCATGCGGGCAAGCGGCAGGAAGCCGATCTTGCGGATCGAGGCCCATTCGGCGCTGTCCTTGATGTGGACCTCGAGCGCCGGCGCGCGGAACCAGTCGAACAACAGCTTGGCGAAACGGTCCCATATTTTCGACGGACCGATGCCGAAGAAGATTGCGACCTTGGCCGGAAACGCCCCGCCGAGATCCTTGCGGCATTTGTTCAAGGCAAGCTCGAGCTCCGGCAGCGCGTGCTCGTAGAGCTTGCGCTCCGAAAGGTCGATCATGGTCTCGACGGTCGGTATCACCCTGTGGCCGCGCGAGCCGGCCAGCAGCGAGGCATAGTAGCCGCGGCTCTGATAGCCGTAATTGTTCGACAGGTTGATCACTTTCGGCCGCTGGCCGCGGAAGAGCGCCGGATGCGCGAGATAGTCGCGGTTGGTGATGATCTTGTGGGGTGTGGCCACCTGATCAATGTCGTTCTGCCTGCCTGTGAGGATAACCCAGGTCATTGTCTCAGCGTTTTCCCAGAGTGATGGCGGCGCGCAGGCCGTCGCGACCGAACTGCGCCATGTTCATGAAGATGTCGTAAGGCACCGGAATGTTCGCGGCATCGAGGATCGTTTCCTGCCTCTCATCCTCGACCCATGGGTCGTGGATCAGGATATGGTCGCCATCGTCGCCGATGGCCAGCACCCAATGCGGCACCTTCTTGCCGAACATCAGGAAGCCGCTGACCAGCACCACCACCAGCTTACCCCCGGCCAGGGCGTCACGGATGTCGCCGATGCCGAACGGACGGTAATTGACAGGGATACCATAAAGCTCGGCACGGCGGCGGAAATCGACCTGGGCGAGCTCCATCACCCGGCGCTTTTCCTCGCTCCTCACCGACTGCAGGAACAGGGCACCGTAGAAGGATACGAATATCTCGGCGCCGAGCCCGCTCTCGTAGCCGGCGACGGCCAGACCGAAGGGCTCGCAGCCGCCGGGGCCGGACATCATGAAGACTGTGGTGGCCTCGCGCCACAGGCGAATCTCCATGACCGGGTCTGGCACGAAGCCACCGTCGAAATTGGCCATCGCCATCATCAGGCAGCAAGGGCCGCAGGTGAACTCGCAGGTCTGCTGGTAAAACGGCACCTTAGTCGCGGTCGGCGTGTCGCCGCGCAGCGTCTTTTCATAGCGCAGCGCGGTCTCGCCATCCTCGTAATAGTCGGGTTCGCGGCCCAATTTCCGATAGCCGGCCTCTTCGTAGATACGGATGGCGCGCTGATTGTCCTCGCGCACTTCGAGGCGCAGCAACAGCCGGTCATGCTCGAAGGCCGCTTCCTCGGCGGCCGCCAGCAGAAGCCGGCCGATGCCGAGGCGGCCGAAGAAGGGTCCGACGGCGATGGAATAGAGCCGCGCGACGCCGCTGCCCTTGCGAAACAGCACCACCGCATAGCCGGCGACGCGGCCCTCGTTCTCGGCCACCAGCATCTCGGCGGTGTCGCGTTCGATGAACTGACGGAAGGAGCGGCGCGAGAGCCTGTCGCCCGGAAAAACAGCCTTCTCGATGGCGGCGAGGTCATCGACGTCTGACGCGCGGGCCTTGCGGATCTCGGCAGGCATGCGGGCTAAGGAGAACCTCGATTGTTTAAGAAACGGCCCCGGTGGATGCGTCGCGAATACTGGCCGAAGCGCCAGTATTCATCAAGCGCTATCGCTCCTTGATTAGGGCTGAATTGTGACAGTTTCCGCGGCGGCGGCAAAGGGCCAAGCGTTTGAACAGAATTGCCGTTCAAAGGAACTGCCGGCCGACGAAAAACGCAGCCGATTCAGCTTGATATGCCGGCCAGCAGCTGGCCATAGGCACTCTTTGCGACGTCCGACAGGCGCTCCGGCGGCAACGAGCCGACGACAGCGCAGGCATAGCCCTTGTCCAGCCAGTAGATAGCCTCCGGCCCGCCGGTCTCAGCCGTGTAGGTGCCCTTGGACGTCTCCGCCGATTCGGCGGTGACGTAGAGCGAGATGCGCTCGCCCTTGGCGTCCTCATAAAGCAGCATCGCCGCCTTGCCCTGGTCACCGGCAGGCAGCAGCCGGCCGCCGACGAGATCGAAGCCTTCCGCCGCAAGATCGGGCGCGACCAGCTTCAGCCCGACACGGTTCGACAGCCAGGTCTGGAGATGATCCCTGTCGCTCGCCGGGACTTCGACGGCGTGGCGCTTCTCGGCGGCGTAGGTGACGTGGGCGGCGATCGCCTGCTCGGCGAGCTGGTCGTCGCCGTCGCCACGAGCGACGCTGTCGATGCCGGCGACATAGCCGCCGAGCCCGCCGACCGCGAGCATTACGGCAGCGGCAGCCGACAACCACCAGCGTGAGCGCCAGGCCGATGCTTTTGCAGGCGCCTCGCCAAGCACGACCTGCCGCAGCCTCGCCGGCACCGGCTCGTCCATCACGCCTGCGAAAGCGGCGCGCATGGCGGCGCGGTCGGCAATGTAGCGCGCGGACTTCGCCTTCATCTCGGGATTGGACTCGAGCCAGGCGTCGTAAGCCATGCGCTCCTCGCCCGGCAGTTCGCCGTCGAGGGCCATATGGATATCGCGTTCGGAAAAATCGCTGCGGGTCATTTCTCGACGATCCTTATCGAGCGGCGGCGCGATGTGTCGTCGAGCAATCCTCGCAATTCCTCGCGGCCGCGCGCGATGCGCGACATCAGCGTGCCGGCCGGCACGCCAAGGATGTTGGCGGCCTCGGCATAGGAAAAGCCCTCGATGGCGACCATCACCAATGCCGCGCGGCGATCGGGGCTGATCGCCTGCAAGGCATCCATGATCTCGCGCGAGGCGATGGTCTCGACCTGATCGGCGGGCGCGGCTTGGGCCTCACCGGCTTCGAGAGGCAGCATCGCCGCCTCGCCGCGCCGGTTGACCTTGCGCATCTGGTCGATGAACAAGTGATGCATGATCGTAAACAGCCACCTCCGGGGGCTCTCTCCAGTCTGCCAGTTGTCGAGCCGCACGAGCGCCCGCTCTAGGCAATCCTGGACCAGGTCGTCAGCGGAATCGCGCTCGCGCAGCAGCGAGCGCGCATAGCGCCGCAGCCGCGGTATTTCGCCCAGGATCGCTGCCTTCTTGTCGTCCATGACCGCTTGTTTCGAGGTCGCTTTCCATCCGGATAGAACGCGCCTTTCCGGCGCGGTGCAAGCGGTCAGCGCGAAGCGGCCCAACCGCTGCGGCTACCCAAGCATATTTAAAAACGATGGCGCAGGCCGGTTTATTCCCGACTCAAAGTCGCGCAGAACGGATTGTTTAATTACGTAATATAGGTATACTAGGTATATCACGTATGAGGTGACCAATGAAGCAATTCACCTTTTCAGATATGAACCGCGCGTCGGGCGAAATCCTCGAAACGGCGATGATTGAGCCCGTCGCTCTCACAAAACGCGGCAAGGAGAAGCTGATCATCCTATCGGCCAGACAATACCGGCAACTCGTCGGTTCGTCTCATGCCGCCGCTTACACGCTGGAGGGCGCACCGGACGAGGTCCACGACGAACTGATGTCGGGGTTGGAAGCCATCATAGTTGGTGATGAGTCGGATGTTTAAACCCGGCGACCTGCTTCGATACTACTATTTGTGGGCGCGGCAGGCTGATGCCGGTGAGGAATCCGGCCGCAAGGCGCGCCCAGTCTGCATCGTGGTCAGAGCGCCGACCGCGCCGGCCACGCTGTTCCTGTTCCCGCTCACCTCGCGGCAACCCGATGCGACCCGCACGTATATTGCCATCAGTGAGATCGAGTGCCGCAGGGGCGGCCTCGATTTTCCGTCATGGCTGATTCTCGACGAATACAACCGGGTGCGGACTGACGAAGCTTACGACTTAGTCTCGACCAAGCCGATCGGTTCTTTCAGTCCGGCGTTCGTGCGCAAGATTGCTGGCCTCATCAAAGAGGCAGCCAACCAGCGTCGGCTGCGTGGCGTTGTCCGGAAATAGAGGCAGCGATCTCCGGAAAGCAGGCCTTCACCCTTGCCTCGCCGCCCTGGTCAACAGCCGCTGGTAGAACAGCCCTATGCCGATCAGCACGGCACCGAGACCGATGAAGGACAGCGCACGCAGCACGCCTTCCAGCTCCGACATGTCGAAGAGGAAGACCTTCACGACCGCCACCGCGATCAGCACCGCGGAGGCGATGCGCAGCACTTGCGATTTCAGCCAGACGCCGGCAGTGAGCAGCGCGACGCCGATGACCAGCCAGAGCGCGGAGTAGGTATAAGTCTCGAGCTGGCCGAGCCCGCTCCACAAGGCGATGAACTCGCCCTTGAACAGGCGGCGCACCGAGAGCGTGGCATAGGCGAAGGCAAGCAGCGCGGCGATCAGCGCCAGCATCGCCGCATACCATCGCGGGCGCTTGTCGCGGACATAGAGTGCCAGCGCGCCGGCGGCGATGGCCGGCAGCAGATAGGCGAGGAACAACAGGTTGAAGACCGGGATCGTACCGGTCGACTCGTCCGTCAGCAGCGGGTTCAGCACAACGAAATGCTGGACCGCGATCAAGCCTGCCGAGACCACGCCGGCAACCATCGAGCCATAGCGCAGAACCGAGCTCGGCGAGCGCATGTCGATGGCGACCAGTATGGCGCCGGCACCGAGCGCAATCAGCGTGTAGATCGCCTGTTCGGCGAGCGTCACGGTGCCGGTGTCGATGACGCCACCATGCATGACGTGGCGCACCAGCATGGCAATGGTGAGCAGCGCAAACAGCGCCGAGACCGCCTCCATCGCAAGGCGCGGTCGGCCGTTGGTGGTGCGGGCGAGCTGCCAGGCGGCGAAGCCGAAGGCGAGCGCCGGCACGCCATAGCCCGGCAGCAGCCAGTTGAAGACCGGCGTCCTGGACAGAAACGCCGCGCCAACGATGGTCGGATCAAAGGCGACGCGGCCGAGCACGGCGACCGCCGCGCCGACCGCGATCCAACCCAGCACGGGGTAAGAGCGCCAGCGCGTGGCCAGCGCCGGGACGATCGCGGCGGCTCCAAGCAGCACAGTCGTCCAGCCCGAGCCGAAGGCCATGTGCAGCATCAACAGGCCGGCGACACCGGCGCCGCCGAGCGCGAATGAGACGGCCGGGCCGCCGCTGAGCGGCGGCGCTTCGGCGCGCGCGATCCATTCGCCGCCGGCGGCAAAGGCGAGCGCCAGCAACAGTGCCGGCAGCGCGTAGCCGAAGTCGCGGTCGATATCGCCGAAGGTCAGCCACAGCGCGGTGAGCACCACCAGCGGGACGATGACACCCCAGGCCGCCCAGCAGGCCGCGCGCCGCGGAGCGGTGGCGGCGAAGCGGCGCGCGGCCCAGAAGCCGGCGGCGAGGAAGACCAGGCCAAGCGCGATGCCGATGCGGAAAGTCAGGGCGTCGGACGACGCCAGGGGCTGGGCGTCCAACCCGACATCGAGCGCATTTGCGCCGATCGTGGCGGGCGGAATGATGCCGAGATAGATCAGCGCGGTCGCAATGCCGGCGGCAAAGACCAGCGGCAGCGCGCGCGGCCGATAGAGCGCCGCCGCGACCAGCGCGGCCAAAAGGACCGCGCCGTGCAAGGCATCGCCGGCGCTGGCAAAAGCCGGATCGACGGACAGGGCCAGCGCGCTCAGGGCGATGAAGAAGCCGGGCACGCCCGATGGCCAGTCGAAGCCACGTTCGGCGGTGTCGCGGCCAGTAACCAAGAAAGGGCCGAGCCAGACGAAGACAAGCACGGCGAGCGTCGCCAAGCTGATGAACAGCACGGCGGCAAGGTTCACCTCCGGCGCGTCAACCATGTAAAGAATGGTCCAGATGCCGGCGCCGGCGAAAGCAGCGGCCACCAGCGCCTTCCAGTCGCGGATGCGAGCGATCGCGGCGGTCGCCGCAAGCACGATCGCCAGATAGACGAACAGCGCCCAGGGATTGGGTGCCTGTGAGGCGACCAGCGCCGGCGTAACCATGGCGCCGACGAGGCCGATGCCGGCCAGCGCCAGGCCATGCAGGAGCGAAGCGCCAATGGTCGTGACGCCGATGACGCCAAGCAGCGCGAAGGCGCTCGCCGGGCCGATGAAGCCATAGATGGCGTGCGCCGCGTAGACCGTGCCGAACAGGATGAAGGCGCCAGCCGCCGTCAGGATCGAGGGAATATAGGCTCCCGTTGCGCCCCGCACCGGCACCCTGAAGCCGGTGCGGCGGATGAATTCGGCGCCGGCAGCGAGCGCCAGGCCGAGGACGCCGGCCATGGTGAGGCGCACGCCGGGGCGGAATATACCGGCCTCGATGGTATAGCGGATCAGGAACAGGCCGCCCAACGCCAGCGCGATGCCGCCGACCCAGACCGCCCAGCGCGTGCCCAGCGCTGTTTCGACATCGGTTTGGCGCGCTGCCCTGGGGGCCGCGGGCGATCCGGTTGCGGGCGTTTCGATCACGGAAGCAGCTTGCGCCGGTTCGGCCGGCCCCGCGGATTGTGCGGGAACCGTCCTGCCCTTCGTCCAGGGCCCGGCCACGGCCTCGCCTTCGGCGGTCTCTGGCGTTGTGACGACCTCCTCGGCCACGGTCATGCCGTCGGCCAGCGGCGTGACAGGCGCCGCGGCTGCCTTGGCCCCCTCAGGAAGACCTTCCTGCGCGGCGTCCGCCGCCTTGGGCGCGGACAGCGAGACTCCCGATTGCACCAGGCCGCGCAGGACGCCGAGCTCGCGCTCAACCAGCGCGATGCGGCTCTGCTGTCGTGACACGATGACGAAAAGAGCTATGACGGCGGCAATGGCGATCATGCTGAAAAACATGGCGGTTTCCCTCAAAACCAGGCCGGTCGTGGCCAATAAATGCGGCAATGAGACGGCTGGTGCAAATCAGCGTCTTTCGAGCGAACAAGCTCGAGCATGTTTCGTCGCCGATTGCCAGCAACTTGCCGGCTTGTTCAACACCAAGCCGCCGAGGCCGCTGGCGGGAGTCTGCGAACGCGGCCGTGAAATACTCGTGCTATTCTCGGGCGATCGAAGAAAATACCGTGAGGTGACCGATGCCGCAACGAAGCGCCGGCCTGCTGATCCATAGGCGCGCCTCAGGTGTGTTCGAATTTCTGCTCATTCATCCGGGCGGACCGTTCTGGGCCAGAAAGGATGAAGGCGCATGGTCAATCCCGAAGGGACTGATCGGCGACGACGAAAATGAGTTCGAAGCCGCCAAGCGGGAAGCCGAAGAGGAGCTCGGCGTCGCCATCGAAGGCGATTTCCAGCCACTCGGCAGCTACAAACAGCCCGGCGGCAAGATCGTCATCACCTGGAGCGTCGAGGCGGACATCGATGCGGAGGCCGTCAGAAGCAACATGTTCACCATGGAATGGCCGCCGAAATCGGGCGCAATGAAGGAGTTCCCCGAAGTCGACAAGGCCGGCTGGTTTTCGCTGCCCGAAGCCGGCATCAAGATTCTCAAGGGCCAGCGCCCCATGCTCGATGATTTCCTGGTGCGGCGGGGCGCGGATTAAAGCGGTTGTCTCTGCTATCGGGCCTCGCCGGCAATCGCCTTCACCGCCGCATGGTGTCGGCGCAGCGCGGCGAGGAAGCCGGCGCGGGCATCGGGCGGCTCGAGGCCGCGCGGCTCGTAGACATGGCGGGTGAAGAAGAAGCCGCTCAGCCGGAAGGCGTCCTCGAGTGCTGCCGCATCGGCGCGCAGGCCGGAGCCGCGCTGCAGGAAGGCGGGCAGCGCCAGCATCTTGTCGTGCCAAGGCGCGCCGGCGCTGCGCGAGACGGCGCGTCCGGATTTCGGCGAGACATAGGCGAGATCCTGCCTTGAGCCGGTCGCCGCGCATTGGCTGAGATCGAGGCCGAAGCCCAATTCGTCAAGGATGAGCAGTTCGAAGCGCGCCACCAACTCGCCAGCCGCATCGGCATCGCCGAGATGGGAGATCATCACGGCAAGGGCCTCGTAAAGGCCGCCATGGGCATCGCGCTCTGGCAGGAGCCTGAGATGCGCGGCCATGGTCTGCAGGCCGTAGACCGCGACCGCGCTGTCCATCAGCCGCGCGGCGTTCATCTCGATCGCCTCGGCCTGGAAGATGCCCAGATGCTCGTCGAGCCGCGCCCGCCACAAAAGGTCGACGCGGTTGCCGGGCTGCAGCACCGGCTGCTGCTTGCGCGAGCGCCCTCCCCGTACAAGGCCGAGATGACGGCCATGCGCGCGCGTCATCACCTCGAGGATGGCGCTGGTTTCGCCATGCCTGCGAGTGCCGAGAACGATTCCCTCGTCGCGCCATTCCATGAGACGAGCTTTTCACCCGTTGGGTGGCGAAATCAAGATTTCGGCACGCCGGGCTCGATCCGTGCTGACATTCGATGGTGCCGTTTCAGACCCAGCGCCGATGATCGGAAAGCACCTCGTCGATCACGCGGCGCTGCCTTTCGGCCTCTGCCTGGTTGGCGTCGTGGCCGGCGACGGTGATCAGCGCCTTCCACAGCGCCCAGCCGCGGCCGCGCGCCCAAGTGGCGTCATCGACGGCGATGCGGGTGCGAAAAGCCTCGCGGCTGGCGCCTTCGAAGAAGATCCAGGCGATCGCCAGATCGCAAGACGGATCGCCGACACCGGAGGTGCCGAAATCGATGACGGCGCTTAAGCTGCCGTCCTCGACCAGCAGATTGCCCGAGGCGACATCGCCATGGAACCAGACCGGGGAGCCAAACCGGGTGGCGGCAAGCGCGGCTTCCCAGACGGTCGTCGCGGCTTGGGTGTCGATCCGGCCTTCAAGCGCGGCGATGGCCTGCCTTGCCTCGTCGTCATAGACCGTCAGCGGCCCGCCACGGTGGAAATTGTGCTGGCCGGGTGCAGGCCCATCCGTCACATCGATGCCTCGCAGCGCGACGAGGAAATCGGCGAGCGAGACTGCGAAGGCGTTGAGATCGTCGATGCGCGCACTCCTGGCCGTCTCGCCGTCGATCCAGCGATAGACCGACCAATGCCAGGGATAGCCCTCGGCCGGCTCGCCCATGGCCAGCGGCGTCGGAATGGGCAGAGGCAAGAGCGGCGCGAGTCTTGGCAGCCAGCGATGCTCCTTCTCGACCTGCGGCGAATAGGCGGCAGCGCTCGGCAGCCTGACCGTCATTTCGTCGCCAAGATGGAAGGTGCGGTTGTCCCAGCCGCCGAAAGCGACCGGGCTGACCGGCAGATGCCGCCATCCAGGGAACTGAGCATCGACCAGCCGGCGCACGAGATCAGCATCGATGGTCGGTTGCGGATCATCCATGCTTTCGTTCCAAAGCCGCTTCGCGCCTTCGGGCGACAGGCATCAATGGGGAAACTCCAGCCCCATCTCGCGGTAGCGCTCTGGATCGTCGCCCCAGTTCTCGCGCACCTTCACGAACAGGAAGAGGTGCACCTTCTGCTCCAGAATGGCAGCAATCTCCATCCGCGCGGCTTGCCCGATGGCGCGGATTGTCTCGCCCTTATGGCCGAGCACGATCTTCTTCTGGCTGTCGCGCTCGACATAGATGACCTGCTCGATGCGCACCGAGCCGTCCTTCTTCTCTTCCCATTTCTCGGTTTCGATGTGCGAGGAATAGGGAAGCTCCTGATGCAGCCTCAGATAAAGTTTTTCGCGCGTGATCTCGGCCGCGAGCTGGCGCATCGGCAGGTCGGAGATCTGGTCTTCCGGATAGTACCAGGGGCCGGCGGGCAACGTCTCGGCGAGATAATCGAGCAGGTCCTTGCAGCCGGAGCCGGTGAGCGCGGAGACCATGAAAGTGCGCTTGAACGGCACGCGTTCGTTCGCGGTCGCGGCCAAGGCGAGAAGCGTCTCCGGCTTGACGCGATCGACCTTGTTGAGGACGAGCAGCATCGGCTGCCGGACATCCTTGAGTCGGTCGAGAATGGCATCGGCATCGCCCTTGATGCCGCGCTCGGCGTCGATCAGAAGCACCACGACATCGGCATCCTTGGCGCCGCCCCAGGCGGTCGTCACCATCGCGGTGTCCAGCCGCCGCTTCGGCTTGAAGATGCCGGGCGTGTCGACGAAGACGATCTGCGCGTTGTCATGCGTGGCGATGCCGCGCACGATGGCGCGGGTGGTCTGCACCTTGTGGGTGACGATCGACACCTTGGCGCCGACCAATTGGTTGACCAGCGTCGACTTGCCGGCATTGGGCGCGCCGATCAGCGCAACGAAACCGGAGCGCGTCGCGGGGGCTTCAGGGGTTTCCGTATCGCTCATGCCGCGCTCCATACGCCTTCGCGCAGCAAAAGAGTAGCCGCGGCGGCCTGCTCGGCCTCGCGCTTGGATCGGCCGCTGCCGATCGCCGGCGCAAAGGAGCCGACCTTGACACTGACGGTGAACAGCGGATCGTGATCCGGACCCTCGCGGCCGTCGACGCGGTAGGCCGGCACAGCGCCGGCGGCCGCCTGGTGCGCCCATTCCTGCAATTCGGTCTTGGCGTCGCGCCGTGCGGCGCCTATCGCTTGCGAGCGCGGCTGCCAATAGCGATGGATGAACGCGCGGGCAGCCTCAAGGCCACCATCGAGGTAAAGCACGGCAATCAGCGATTCCAGCGCATCGGCGCGCAGATTGGTGCGCTTGCGCCCGTCGAGATTGCGCACGTCGGAGCCGGCGCGGATCAGCTCCGGCAGGCCGATCTCCTCGGCGATCTCGGACAGCGCCTCGGCATTGACCAGCGCATTGAGCCGCAGCGACAGCTCGCCCTCGGCGGCATCGGGAAAGGTCGCGAGCAGCATGTCGGCGACGACTAGGCCGAGAACCCGGTCGCCCAGGAATTCGAAGCGCTCGTAATCGACGCCGGCATGGGTCGAACGGGCGCTGGCATGGGTCAGCGCCCGCTGCAGGCGCTGGCGGTCGGCGAAGGCATGGCCGGTACGCTCGACAAGCGCTTCGGCCAGGGCATCGGCGGTCAAACGCTTGCCGGCCGCCATCGCTCTAATGGACAAAATGGAAAAGGCGCCCGGCGCGCATCAGCGACGGCCACTTCCATATCTCGAGCGGGCTCGCCTTGCCGGCGATCGAGAAGAAGATGAGGTTGGCGCGACCGACAAGGTTCTCGGCCGGCACAAAGCCGACGGCGAAGCGGCTGTCGGAGGAATTGTCGCGATTGTCGCCCATCATGAAATAGTGCCCGGCCGGCACGACGAATTCGCGCGTGTTGTCGCCGATCGAATCGGAATTGATGTCGAGCGTGTCGTAGCTGACGCCGTTCGGCAGCGTTTCACGATAGACATCGATCGGCCGGTTTTCCTCGGTGACGTCGGGATTGTCGATCTGGCCGGTCTTCACGCGCGGCACGCCGACGTCGTTGATGAAAAGCTGGCCGTCCTTCACCTGGATTTTGTCGCCGGGCAGGCCGACGACACGCTTGATGTAGTCGACCGACGGATCCGGCGGGAACTTGAACACAACCACGTCGCCGCGCTTGGGTTCCGAGCTCCAGATGCGGCCCGAGAAGAGATCGGGACCGAACGGCAGCGAGTAACGCGAATAGCCATAGGCCCATTTGGTGACGAAGAGATAGTCGCCTTCGAGCAGCGTCGGCCGCATCGAGCCGGACGGAATGGAGAAGGGCTGGAAAAGCAGCGTGCGGATGATGAGCGCGAGCAGCAGAGCCTGGATGATGACGGAGAAGGTTTCACCAAGCCCGCCGGATTTCTTCTGCGATTTTTCAGCCACGCTCATGTCGTCCTCGATTGTGCGATGTTGGTATAGAGTCTCGGCGCGCGCTGGGCAACGTCATGCCGCTCGTGGTCAGATGGAATCAATGTGGCGCTTGTTCGGCGAGCACTCCCTCGATGATCACAAAGGCTTGAGCAAGCGGGAAATCGTCGGTGATGGTGAGATGGATGAGGGCGCGGTGGCCTTTCGGCAGGATTTTCTCCAGCCTGGCCGCGGCGCCGCCGGTCAGCGCCATGGTCGGCGCGCCGCTCGGCAGGTTGACCACGCCCATGTCGCGCCAGAACACGCCCTCGGCCATGCCGGTGCCCAACGCCTTGGCGCAGGCCTCCTTGGCGGCAAAGCGCTTGGCATAGGAGGCCGCGCGTGCCGCCCGCTTTTCCGACTTGGCCTGCTCGACCTCGGTGTAGATGCGCTGGATAAAGCGCTGGCCGTGCCGCTCCAGCGATTTCTCGATCCGTCTGATGTCGATCAGGTCGCTGCCGATGCCGATGATCATTCCGCCGGCACTTCCCGTCCGCCCTGCCGCGCCTTCTTCTCGGCCCGCTCAGCCATGCGCTTCCGGCGCTGCTCGCGAAACACGGTCATGCCCCAGCGCGTGATGCCGTAAAAAACCAACCCGAAGACCAGGCCGAGCGGCACCGCGCCGATCAGCATCGGCTCCAGAACGGGATGCCAGAGCTTGGCGAAGGAGAGCTTGTGCATCATTTCGCCCAGATGCTCGGGCGGCCCGTGCTTGGGCAGGTGCTCATGCAGGAGGAGTTTGCCGGTTTCCCAGGATGCCCCCCACAAAAGCGGGAAGGTCAGCGGATTGCCGAAAAACACGGCGCCAAGTGCTGCCGCGACCAGATTGCCGCCGATGATCCAGCACAGCACGGCGGCAACGATGAAGTGGAAGCCAAGCGGGAAGAAGGAAGCGAAAACGCCAGCGGCGACGCCGGCGGCAACGGAATGCGGAGTCGCCTTCAGCCGCAGGATGCGTTTGGAAAAATACTGCACGGAACGCGAGAACGAGCGGCGCGGCCATAGATAAGTACGCACCCGCTCCAGGAGGCCATCAGGCTCTCGGCGTCGAAAAAGCACTCTGTTCCAGTTCCCGGTCCAACATGCGCTGCCCCTGCCACCACCGGGTCGCGCCACACATATCTTGCGCTTCGATGGCGCAGAAAGGCAACAAGCTTTGATATAGCGACGACTGGGCCGCGCAACAATGAACGCCGCCGCGATGGTCTGCCGCAGGCTGTAATAAGAGCGTCATTCTGGCGAAACTGAGGAAGACAACCGGGAGGCGGAGCCAAATGATCATCATTCGACCGGCGCGGGCCGAGGACGCCGAGGCACTGCCGGCTCTCGAACAGTCCGCCGGGCTGGCGTTCCGCGCCATCGCGGAACTGGCGTGGCTCGCCGACGGCGACAATGTCGGTGTCGAGCGACACCGCGCGCTCATCGCCGCGGGCGCATGCTGGGCTGCCGCAGACGAGAAGGACCGGCCGGTCGGCTTCCTGAGCGCCGGGATCGAGGGCGATGCGCTGCATATCTGGGAGCTGGACGTGCACCTCGACCGGCAGGGCCAGGGCATCGGCCGCGCGCTGCTCGAACGGGCGGTCGCGGACGCCAGGCGGCGCGGCCTGGCCGCGGTGACGCTGACCACGTTTCGCGCCGTCGTCTGGAACGCGCCCTTCTATCGCAAGTTCGGATTTCGCATTCTGGAAAATGCCGAGATCGACGGACGGCTGGCCAGCCTGCTCAGCGATGAGGCCGAGCACGGCATGGTTTTGGATCAGCGCTGCGCCATGCGGCTCGATCTCAGGTGAACGGATACTCGCTGACTTCGACCAGATTGCCGTCCGGATCGCGGAAATAGACCGACATCATCGGGCCGCGCGCGCCGGTGCGCTCGACTGGGCCGACCTCGACCGCCACGCCATTGGCTTCGAGGCTCGCCTGGACTTCGGCAAGCGGCACCGCCGCCACAAGACAGAAGTCGCCGGAGCCCGGCGTCGGCGCCTTCGCCTTCGGCTCGAACGTGCGGCCGATTTCGTGCAGGTTGATCTTCTGCGAGCCGAACAGAAGCGCGGTCGGCCGGTTCGGTTCATCGAGCCGCCGCATGCCGAGCACACGCTGATAGAACGCGCAGGTCGCTTCGACCGAGCGGACCGTCAGCACGAAATGGTCAATACCGGCGATCATGGCGACCCCGGCGCGGGCGGCGGCCTGAGAGATTCAAGCGACGCGCCCAAGTGCTTGTTTTCATACATTGCGGAGTCAGATGTTGCGGCTTCCGGGCTTAACGGCTGGAATAGCGGCAAGTTCCGGCGGCAGGCGGTCGGCGGGATAGGCCGGCACTTCATATTCGGCAAGCGCGATCAACGGCACGCCGACATCGGTCTTGCCGGCCGAGCGGTCGATGATGCAGGCGGCTGCCACGACGTCGGCGCCAAGCTCGCGCAGGCAATCGATGGTCTCGCGGATCGACAGGCCCGTGGTGACGATGTCCTCGACAATGACGACGCGCGCGCCCTTGGCGATCTCGAAGCGGCGCAGCCTGAATTCGCCCCCTTCCCGCTCGACCCAGATCGCCGGGGCGCCGAGATGACGCGAGGTTTCATAGGCCGGGATCAGGCCGCCGATGGCCGGGCCGACGACATAATCAATCCCACCCGGCACCGCCTTGAGTATCTTCTCCGCCAGCGCCTTGCACAGGCGCTCGGTCTTGTCGGCATGCATGAACACGCGGGCCTTCTGCAGGAAGACCGGACTGCGCAGGCCGGACGTCAAGATGAAATGACCTTCGAGAACGGCGCCGGCCTCGCGGAAAATGCCCAGCACTTCGTCGGTGTTCATTGTTCGCTCCATGCCCTTGGTGAGTGGTGAATAGTTATTAGTGAATAGTTAGTTAGTTAGTAGTTAGTAGTTAGTAGTTAGTAGTTAGAGCACCTTCTATTTCGAATACACTATACTATTCACTATCCACTATTCACTATTCACTAATAACTATTCACTATTCACTACCAACTATTCACTGCTCACCCATTCACGCGCCGCGCATCGCTGACGCTCGAATTGTCCTTTAGCTGCGACAGCAGCCGGTTGAGGTGCTTGAGATCCCAGACCTCGAGATCGATCAGCATCTCGGTGAAATCGGGCGCGGTGCGTATCATCGACAGCGTGTGGATGTTGGCGTCATTGGACGCCACCACCTGGGCGATATCGGCCAATGAACCCGGCGCATTGATGGCGGTGACCGAGATACGCGCCGGGAAACGCTCCTTGGTGCGCTCGTCGATATCCCAGCGCACGTCGATCCAGCGCTCGGGCTGGTCGTCGAAGGCCTGCAGCGCCGGCGACTGGATCGGGTAGATGGTGATGCCGGTCCCCGGCTGGATGATGCCGACGATGCGGTCGCCGGGCACGGCGCCTTCCGGCGCGAAGCGCACCGGCAGGTCGCCGCGCACGCCGCGGATCGGGACCGCGCCGTCGCGTTGCTGGTTCTTGCTGTCCTTGCGCGCGGCGCGGGTGCCGGGCATCTGGAACAGCATGCCGGCGGCGTTGCGGATCTTCGACCAGCCTTCTTCGCGCTGCTTGGGCGGAGCGACGGTGACGCGCTCGTCCTTATAGTCGGGGAAGACCGCTTTCATGACGTCGGTCGAGCTCAGTTCGCCGCGGCCGACGGAAGCCAGCACGTCCTCGATATCCTTGCGAGCCAGCCGGTGCAGCACCGGTTTCAGGCTATCCTTGGTAAAAGTCTTGCCGGCGCGCTCGAAGGCGCGCTCCAGGATGCGGGCGCCGAGGCCGGAATATTGCTTACGGATCGCGTTCTTGGTGGCGCGGCGGATGGCGGCGCGCGCCTTGCCGGTGACCACGACCGACTCCCAGGCGGCGGGGGGCACCTGCGCCTTGGAGCGGATGATCTCGACCTCGTCGCCATTCTTCAATTCCGTCATCAGCGGCATGATGCGGCCGTTGACCTTGGCGCCGACGCAGGTGTCGCCGACATCGGTGTGGACGGCATAGGCGAAATCGATCGGGGTGGCGCCGCGCGGCAGCGCGATCAACATGCCCTTGGGCGTGAAGCAGAACACCTGGTCCTGGAACAGCTCCAGCTTGGTGTTCTCGAGGAAATCCTCCGGATTGTCGCCTTCGGCCAGTTGCTCGATGGTGCGCCGCAGCCAGGCATAGGCGTTGGTCTCCCTGGAGATCGCATGGCCCGTGCCGTTCATCTTGCCGCCGGTATCCTTGTAAATCGAATGCGCGGCGACGCCATATTCGGCTATCTTGTTCATCTCCTTGGTGCGGATCTGCAATTCGACGCGCTGGCGCGACGGGCCGACGATGGTGGTGTGGATCGAGCGATAGTCGTTCTGCTTCGGCGTCGAGATGTAGTCCTTGAAGCGGCCGGGCACCATCGACCAGGTGGTGTGGATGGCGCCAAGCGCGCGGTAGCAGTCGTCGACCGTATCGACGACGACACGGAAGCCGAAAATGTCGGAGAGCTGCTCGAAGGACAGCGCCTTGGCCTCCATCTTGCGGAACACCGACCACGGCTTCTTCTGCCGGCTCTTCACGCTCGCCTTGATGGCGTGTTTTTCGAACAGGCCCGACAGCGCCGTTTCGATCTCCTGCAGGACGCCCTTGTTGCGCTCGAAAATCTCGGCAAGCCTTGCGGTGACTGCGCGATAAGCCTCCGGATTGATGTAGCGGAAGGCGATTTCCTCCAGCTCCTCGCGCATGCCTTGCATACCCATGCGCCCGGCCAGCGGCGCATAGATTTCCATCGTCTCCTCGGCGATGCGCAGGCGCTTGGACTCGGGCATATGGTCGAGCGTGCGCATGTTGTGCAGGCGATCGGCGAGCTTGACCAGAAGAACGCGAATATCCTCCGAGATCGCGAGCAGAAGCTTGCGCAGGTTCTCGGCCTGCTCGGCCTTCTTGGAGACCAGATCGAGCTTCTTCAGCTTGGTGAGGCCCTCGACCAGCTTGCCCATTTCAGGGCCGAAGAGCTCGTCGATCTCGGCGCGGGTCGCGGTGGTATCCTCGATCGTGTCGTGCAGCAGGGCAACGGCGATGGTCGCCTCGTCCATGTGCATGTCGGTGAGGATGGCGGCGACTTCGAGGGGATGCGAGAAATAAGGATCGCCCGAGGCGCGTTTCTGGTGGCCATGCTTCTGCATGGCATAGACGTAAGCCTTGTTGAGCAGCGCCTCGTTGACGTCAGGCTTGTAGCGCTGGACGCGCTCGACAAGCTCATACTGACGCATCATGGCGGGATCTCACGGTGCTGAAATGATTGATGCGCCGCACTGGCGTGCGACGCATCCCATAGATAGCCACGAAACTTACGAGACGGAAGTGCCGGATGCTTGATCCAGGCCAACTCGGAAGCTTTTCAGAATCCGCTCAGCAACCAGCTGAGCAGAATTATCATAAGCCCTTAGTAGTCGTCGCTCTTTTCCGGCGGCACCAGACCTTCGATGCCGGCGAGCAGGTCTTCTTCGCTCATGCGGTCGAAGGTAATGTTTTCCTCGGCCTCGTCGGTGTCGGCTGCGACAGCGGTCTCGCCGGTCTGGTCGGTGATCGCCTCGCCCTCGGCCTCCGGCTCGTCGACCTCGACATGCTTCTGCAGCGAATGGATCAGGTCTTCCTTGAGGTCGTCGGGCGACAGCGTCTCGTCGGCGATCTCGCGCAGCGCGATGACCGGGTTCTTGTCGTTGTCGCGCGGAACGGTGATCTGCGCGCCCTGGCTGATCTGGCGGGCGCGATGGCCGGCGAGCAGCACGAGTTCAAAACGGTTGTCGACCTTGTCGATGCAATCTTCAACGGTTACGCGGGCCATGGACTGCCCCTTTCATGCGATGGATTTGATGGAAAGCTGGCGCGCTCCATAACGCGGGCGCGGGCGAAATACAAGCTTTAAGGCGCCGGCGCCAACTTTGCGACCCTTGCCGGCTCATCATCGGGGGCGCGCCATGATGGCGCTTAGATAGTCGCGATCACAATTGCTTGCAATGCCGGCCGTGCCCTTGGATATCCACAAATTGCGCGTTATCTCGGATGTGACGGTACCGAGGTCCATTTGCCGGACCTATTCGTCAAACGCTTTTAGACGACAGAAATTTTCGAAAGGGATGTTTTTCAATGTTCGATCCCCGTGAAAAGATCGCTCTTTTCATCGACGGTGCCAATCTCTACGCCACGTCCCGCGCGCTGGGCTTCGACATCGACTACCGCAAGCTCCTGTCGAGCTTCCAGAAGCGCGGCTACCTGCTGCGCGCCTACTACTACACCGCGCTGGTCGAGGATCAGGAATATTCCTCTATCCGGCCGCTGATCGACTGGCTCGACTATAATGGCTTCAAGGTGGTGACGAAGCCCGCCAAGGAATTCACCGACTCGACCGGCCGCCGCAAGATCAAGGGCAATATGGACATCGAGCTGACCGTCGATGCGCTGGAGCTCGCCGATGTCGTCGACCATTATGTGATCTTTTCCGGCGACGGCGACTTCCGCACGCTGGTCGAGGCGCTGCAGCGACGCGGCCGCAAGGTATCGATCATTTCGACCATGGCCTCGCAGCCGCCGATGATCTCCGACGATCTGCGCCGCCAGGCCGACCATTTCATCGACCTGATGACGCTGAAGAGCGAAGTCGGCCGCGATCCGTCCGAGCGGCCCGTGCGCCGGTCGGAACCCGCCGAAGTCGACGAGGACGACTATTGACGGACTGCGGCCTTGAGCGCCGCGCCCTCCCCCGAACCCGGCCGTGACTGCCCGCTTTGCCCGCGGCTCCATGATTTCATCGCCGCCTGGCGCGAGCGTGAGCCGGGCTGGTTCAACGCGCCGGTGCCGACCTTCCTGCCACCGGAAGGCGAGAATTCGGTCAAACTCCTGATCGTCGGGCTGGCCCCCGGCCTGCGCGGCGCCAACCGCACAGGACGCCCCTTCACCGGCGACTATGCCGGCGACCTGCTCTACGGCACGATGATCGCGCACGGCCTGGCGCGCGGGGAGTTCAAGGCAAGGCCGGATGACGGGCTCGAGCTTGTCGGCACGGCCATCACCAATGCGGTGCGCTGCGTGCCGCCGGAGAACAAGCCGGTGGGCGCCGAGATCGCCACCTGCCGGATTTTTTTGAAACCCACCATCGCGCGCTTCCCCAACCTTCGCGCTATCCTGACGCTGGGTTCGATCGCGCATCAGTCGACGGTGCGGGCGCTGGGTGAGCGCGTCGCAGCCTTTCCGTTCCGCCATGGCGGGCGGCAGGAAGCCGGCAGCGGCATCGCCTTGTTTTCCAGCTATCACTGCTCGCGCTACAACACCAATACGGGCGTGCTGACGGAGGAGATGTTCGTCAATGTGTTCAAGGAGATTGCGGCATTCCTGAAGAACTAGATTCAGAGTGCCCCGGTGGTCCGGCGACTATACCGGCAGCAGTGCATGCGGCTTCACGTCGCCTATCGAGGCATAGGTGTGCGTCTCCTTCACTCCCGGCAGCGCGAGAATGACCCGCGTCAGAAAATCCTGATAGGCGGCCATTTCCGAAATTCGCGCCTTGACCAGATAGTCGAAGCCACCGACGACCATGTGGCACTCGAGAACCTCGGGCGCCTGGGTCACCGCTTCGGCGAAGCGCTCGAAAATATGAGGCGCGGTGTGATCGAGGCGAACCTCGATGAAGACGAGCGTGCCGCGCCCGATCTTGGCGGGATCCAGCACGGCCCTAACCGCGGTGATGTAGCCTTCCCGAAATAGCCGCTTCACCCGCATGCTGGTGCCGGTCGGCGACAGGCCGACACGCGCCGCCAGATCAAGCGTGGTGCGACGCCCATCTTCTTGCAGCAATCGCAGGAGATTGCGGTCGACGCCGTCGAGGTCGCTTGCTTCAGCATTCACGCTACATCTGCCTCTAATCTGTGAGTTTCACTCGAATTTCGAGAAAAGAGCGTATTTTGCCACGGGCTTTTCGGCAATAGCCTGCGCTTTCATCGCTTTGTGCGGAGATGATCTTCGATGGTGATGTCACGACGGCGGCGGAACATGGCGGACGCGCGAGACTCAGGAAACTCCAGGCTGGCGATCATCGCGGGCCTCATTATGATCGGCATCTACGCCATCCAATTCGTCGCCGCCCGCTTCAGCCTCAGGGAGCATCTGACGGCGACGGATCTGGCCGCCTTGCGCTTCGGCGGCGCGGGGGTGGTCTTTCTGCCGATCGTCTGGCGCGGCGGCTTTGTAAGCATGAGGGCGCTTGGCTGGCGACGGGCCCTGGCATTGGCGGCGCTGGCCGGGTTGCCTTATCCGCTGATCATCAATTGGGGCCTGACCTATGCCCCTGCCGCCCATGCGGCGGCGCTTTGTCCAGCGTCGATCGTCTTCTTTTCGTTCCTGCTGTCACGCATCGTCTTCAACGAGAGCGCTCCGCAGCAACGGACCATCGGTGTCGTCGCGATCATCGCCGGCCTGTTGCTGTTCATTGCGCCGGCGCGCGACGGCACCGGCGGCGTTCTCGTCGGCGATATGCTTTTCATTGGATCGGGGCTGATGTTTTCGGCCTATGCCGTTCTTGTCAGGCGGTGGCGTGCCGATCCCGTCACGGCCACGGCCGCGGTAGTGCTCCTGTCCTGCCTGCCGCTGCCGGTTCTCTACTTCGTCGCACCAAGCCATATCCATGCCGCGGCCGCCACGGAAATCATCAGCCAGATCGTGATCCAGGGGATTCTGGCCGGCGCGGCAGCCATGTTCCTCTATACCTATGTCGTCGGGCAGTTGGGGCCGCAGACGGCATCGCTGTTTCTGCCCGGCATACCCATCGCCACGTGGCTGTCGGCATTGCGGTACTCGGCGAAACGCCGATGACGATCCAGTTCGCAGCCATTACCATCATGGCCGCCGGGATGGGCTTGTCAGCGATCGGAGGGCGGATTGCCAATAGACGCCTTAATGCACCGGCGCCGGGAGGATCGTAAGCCTTCAGCGGTGCGGCAAGCGATTCAAGGACCGGCAATTCAAGGCGTCGGCGCAAACAACTTCGCCAGCGTCTCGCGGCCGCCCTTCAGGACATTGAGATCGACATCGCCTTCGATGCCGTCGACGCGGCCCATATTGTGATACTGCCAGTAGATCCAGTCGTTCTCGCGCGGCCTCATCGCCAGCGAACGCAACCAGCGCCGGCGGTTAAGAATGCTGCCGGAATAGGCGTCTGCCGCCTCGTCGGTCAGATAGAAAATCGCCTGCTTGCCGAATGCCGTCTCGACCGGGCCGAGGAAAGCGGCAAGCTCGGCGTTCAACTGCTCGGGCGATGGGCGCTGCGGACAATTGCCGCCGAACTCGATGTCGACCACCGGCGGCAAAAGCGGCTCACCGCGCGGCACTACCGAGATGAAGTTCTTCGCCTGGTCGGCGCCTGGCCGGCAGAAGGTGAAGAAGTGATAGGCGCCGACCGCCAGGCCGGCCGCGCGGGCCTCGCGCAGGTTGATGGAGAATTGCGTATCGACATGGGTGCCGCCTTCGGTCGCCTTGATGATGGCGAAGGCGACATCGTCGGCGGCGACGCGGGGCCAGTCGATCTTTCCCTGATGATGCGAGACATCGACGCCACGGATCGGGAATTCCTCGCGATCCGGGGAAAAGCCGCGGAACCAGAAGAAGGCGCCTGCCACGACGGCACTGGCGACAACCGCGACGGCAAGGCCCCAGAACACAATCCGCTTGCCCAAGACATCCCCCGTCGGAAGGCAATACGCGCCGGACCAGAGAACCGGCCGGCGGCTTTTTTCAGGCGACCGGGTGCGGCCGGCCCGGGAGCTTAGCCGCGCTCCTTCAGCAACCGGCCCTTCTCGCGCGACCAGTCGCGCTGCTTTTCGGTCTCGCGCTTGTCGTGCAGTTTCTTGCCGCGGGCAACCGCGAGCAGCAGCTTGGCGCGGCCGCGATCGTTGAAATAGATTTTGAGCGGCACCAGCGTCATGCCCTCGCGCTCGACGCTCTGCGAGAGTTTCGCCATCTCGCGCTTGGAGACCAGCAATTTGCGGCGGCGGCGCGGTTCGTGGTTGAAGCGGTTGGCCTGCAGATATTCCGGAAGATAGGAATTGATCAGCCAGATCTCGCCGCCCTCGGCCGAGGCGTAGCTTTCCTGGATGTTGGCCTGGCCCTGGCGCAGCGACTTGACCTCGGTGCCGGTCAGCACCAAGCCGGTCTCGATCGTGTCGAGCACCTCGTAGGAAAAGCGCGCCTTGCGGTTTTCGGCGACCGTCCTGTTGTTGGGATCGGCTTTCTTCACTTGATTCATAATGCGGAGAGGTGGCGCCTCATCCCTAATTTATCAAGCCGGCGTGCTTCAGCGCCGCGTCGAGCTTCTCGGCGGTCGAGGACTCGACCGTCACCAGCGGTGAGCGGACCACGTTCTCGACCTTGCCCAGCTTCGACAGCGCGTATTTGGCGCCGGATACGCCGGGCTCGATGAAGATCGCCTTGTGCAGCGGCAAGAGCCGGTCCTGCAGCTCGAGCGCCCTGGCGCTGTCGCCGGAGAGCGTCGCTTCCTGGAATTCGGCGCAGAGCCGCGGCGCGACGTTGGACGTTACCGAGATGCAGCCGACGCCGCCATGGGCGTTGAAGCCGAGCGCGGAAGCATCCTCGCCGGAGAGCTGGATGAAATCCTTGCCGCAGGTCATGCGCTGCTCGGAGACACGCTCGACCTTGCCGGTGGCATCCTTGACGCCGGCAATGTTCTTGAAATCGTGGCGCAGCCTGCCCATCGTCTCCGGCGTCATGTCGATCACCGAGCGCGGCGGGATGTTGTAGATGATGATCGGCAGCTTGGTCGCGCGGGCAACGGCGGCGAAATGCTCATAAAGGCCGCGCTGCGTTGGCTTGTTGTAATAAGGCGTGACCACAAGGGCGGCATCGGCGCCGGCCTGTTCGGCATACTTCACCAGGCCGACAGCTTCCTCGGTGTTGTTGGAGCCCGCGCCGGCCACGACCGGCACCCTGCCCTTGGCCACCTCGATGGCGACCTTCACGACATGGCGGTGCTCCTCATGCGAGAGCGTCGGCGACTCGCCGGTGGTGCCGACGGGAACGAGGCCCTTGGTGCCCTCGGCGATCTGCCATTCGACGAAAGCGCGAAAGGCTTTCTCGTCGAAGCGCCCGCTCTTTTCGAACGGTGTCACGAGCGCGGTGAGCGAGCCTCTCAGCATATCGTCCAAACTCCTTGGAACTTTGTTCGTTTATGCATGTCATTACCCAAAACCCGGTTCCTGCTTTGGGCGACATGCATCGGCATCTTATTTGCGCGCCTTCTAACCGAAAGCGAAGCCGCGCACCATAGTCTCGACATGGTTCAGCGGCAAGCATCGGCGTAGTGCCAGTGTCGTGGTTTTCGATGTTCGCTAGAAGTCGATATCAGGGCTCGGGGCGAACATCGAAAACCAAACGACACTGGATTCGGCAGTTGGCTGGTGTCCTGCGATTCTGAAATTCGCGCCGAGCCGGATATCAAGGTCATGCGAATTTCAGAATCGGGACACCAGCAAGCGCCATTCGAACGGCCTCGATAACCTTTTGTTTACGAGCCCTTCACGACCTAAGTTTAGGCTTCGTGTCGGGGTCTCAAGTGCCCGCGCCTGCTGACCATGTGCTAGGATCGCAAAATGCCGACGAGGCGGCCTCATCTCTTCGCGCTTTTGGGCGCGATCGTCGCGTTGATGCCAGGCATGGCGATCGGCGGCAGCGTCGACGCGCGCATGACAGCCTCGATCCCGGCTCCCGATACACCGCAGGCGACCGGCCCTACATCGCAGTCTGACGACATAGCGCATCTGAAGAGCGGCCTCGACGCGCTTGCCGCCAACAACATTGCCGGCGCGCGCAATGCCCGCGACACGCTGCCTGCCACCTCGCTCGACAGGCATATCCTCGCCTGGGCGATCGCGCTCTATGGCGGCGACCAGGTGCCGAGCGGCGAGATTGCCGATGCCGCCAAGATGCTACCGGGCTGGCCAGGAACGATCGCGCTGCGCAAGAACAGCGAGCGTGCGCTCTATCGCGAAAACCCGCCGCCGCAAGTGGTGGTTCAAGCCTTCGGCCGCAGCCAGCCGCTGACGCCCGAGGGCGTCATCATCCTTGCCCGTTCGCAGGTGGCGCTTGGCAACCAGGCCGCCGCCCGCGCGATGCTGGTGCCGTTCTGGCGCAGCGTAAAACTGGAAGCCAAGGATGAGAACGCCATCATCAAGGAGTTCGGCACGCTGATTCCGGCGGCCGACCATCGCTACCGCATGGAGCGCATGTTCTATGCCGACCGGCCGTCCTCGGCGCTGCGGGTCGCCGGCCTCGCCGGCGCACAGCCGCTGGCGGATGCGTGGGCGGCCGCCGACAAGGGCGACAAGAACGCCGCCAAGCTGTTGAAGGCGGTGCCCGCGGCGCAGCGCTCGGCAGGCTATTTCTTCGCCGAGGCCGAATATCTGCGCAAGCAGCAGAAATTCACCGACGCCGCTGCTGTCGTGATGAAGGCACCGACCGATCGCGATTCGCTGGTCGACCCCGATGCCTGGTGGGTCGAGCGCCGCGTGCTGTCGCGCGAGCTGGTCGACCAGGGCGACATGAAGACCGCCTACAAAATCGTCTCAATGCATGCGGCCGAAAGCCCGGCCAATGCCGCCGAGGCCGAATTCCACGCCGGCTGGTATGCGCTGCGCGGCCTCAACGATCCGGCGACCGCCGCCACCCACTTCAAGCGCATCACCGAGCTCGCCCAGGGACCCGTGTCGCTGTCGCGCGCCTATTACTGGCTCGGCCGCGCGGCGGAAGTCGGCGGCCCGGGCAGCGCCAAGGATTATTTCACGCACGCTGCCAGCTACGGCACGACCTTCTACGGCCAGCTCGCGGGTGAGCGCGTGGGCCTGAGGACCCTCAGTATCGTCTATCCGAAACCGAGCGCCGCCGACCGCCAGAGCTTTGACGGCCGCGAGGCGGTGAGCGCGATCAAGCGGCTGCAGGAGGCGGGCTATGACCGCTACGCCGAAACGCTCTACCGCGATCTTGCCGGGCAGCTGACCAGTCCGGGCGAACTGGCGCTGCTTGCGGTGCTGGCCGAAAAGCAGGGCAACCATTTCATGGCGCTGAAGGTCGGCAAGATCGCCGCCCAGCGCGGCATCGATGTCGGCGCGCTGTCGCATCCGCTGGGTGTCATTCCCGATACGGCCAACATTTCCGGGTCGGGCAAGGCGCTCGCCTATGCCATTGCTCGCCAGGAAAGCGAGTTCAACATCGGCGCCGTCTCCAGCGCCGGCGCCCGCGGCCTGCTCCAGTTGATGCCGGGCACCGCCAAGCAGCTGGCGAAGAAGGCCGGTATGAGTTTCTCGCAGGCCAGGCTGACGAACGATGCCGGCTACAACGCAACGCTGGGCTCAGCCTTTCTCGGCGAGCAGCTTGACCGCTTCGGCGGCTCCTATGTGCTGACCTTCGCCGGCTACAATGCAGGCCCCAACCGCGCCGCCCAATGGGTGGCGAAATACGGCGACCCGCGCGGCAAGGACGTGGACGCCGTCGTCGACTGGATCGAGCGGATTCCTTACACGGAAACAAGAAGTTACGTGCAGCGCGTGATGGAAAATTACGAGGTCTACAAGATGCGTATTTCGGGCAAGTACGACATCGTGGGGGATCTTGTGAATGGGCGGAGTTGAGCGCTTTTCCTTCTCCCCTTGTGGGAGAAGGTGGCCGAGCGAAGCTCGGTCGGATGAGGGGTGTTCCAGCTTGGCGGTATGTTTGAAATCGCCGCGGTCTCATTCCTTCCAGCACCCCTCATCCGTCTCGGCACTATCGCGCCGATCCACCCTTCTCCCGCAAGGGGAGAAGGGAAGAGTGTTTGACGATCCCTGCCCTCGCCTGTAGCTGTCGGTCACCCCCCAACTGGGAGAGGCATTCCAATGGCGAGCGGCGAAGGTTTGTCCGACTTCTTCTATTCGGCGCCTGACGGCTTGAAACTCCACGCCCGGATCTATGGCGAAGAGGATGCGAAGGGCTGGCCGGCCGTCTGCCTGCCCGGTCTCACGCGCAATGCCCGCGACTTCCACGAACTGGCACTCCACCTTTCGAGCAAAGCCGAAAGGCCGCGAAAAGTCGTCGCATTCGACTATCGCGGTCGAGGGCAATCCGACAATGATCCCGATATCGGCCACTATAATGTCGGGGTCGAAGCCGGGGACGTGCTTGCGGGGCTGTCGGCGCTCGGCATCGAGCAGGCTGCTTTCATCGGCACCTCGCGCGGCGGCCTGATCATCCATGTGCTCGGGGCATTGAAGCCGGCCGTCCTGAAGGCCATCGTGCTGAACGACATCGGCCCGGTGATCGAGGTCGAGGGCCTTGCCCATATCCGCTCCTATCTCGACCGCGCGCCGAAGCCGAAGATACTCGCCGAGGCGGTGGATACCCAGCGGCGCGTGCATGGCGCCGATTTCCCGGCGCTCACCGACGCCGACTGGGCGCGGATGGTCCGGGCAATCTGCCGCGAAACGGAGGCCGGCTGGGTGGCGGATTTCGATCCGGCCCTGGTCGACACCTTTGCCGGCACCGACTTCAGCAAGCCGCTACCGGATCTCTGGCCACAGTTCGATGCTTTAGCCACCGTGCCGCTGCTTGCCATTCGCGGCGGCAATTCAAAACTGTTATCCGCTGCGACTGTCGAGGAGATGGGAAGGCGGCATCCCGGCATGGAGACGATCACCGTCGAAGGCCAGGGACACGCGCCGTTCCTGGAAACCGGAAGCCTGCCGGGGCGGATTGCGAATTTCCTCGATCGGGCAGAACGCAAATCAGAATAAAGTAAAGACCGAGACTAACTCAGTCTCAGGCCTTCTCGATGAAATATAGATTCGCCGACGCGCGGCGCTCGCCTATTTGCCCTTCGAGCTCTTGCGGCGTGCCTTCGCCGGCTCCGATCCGCTCTCGTTGCGAGCGGCTTTGGCGGATGACGGCGCGGTCAACGGAGACGGAAAAACCGAGCTCTCCGCCGGGCGCGGCGCCTCTTCGGCACGCGGTTTTTCCAGCACGACGACGCAGCCATCGAGGTCGTTGGTGGCGAGATGCGCGTAACGCATGGTCATCGACAGCGTCTGGTGGCCGAGCCACATCTGCACGCGCCTGATGTCGATACCGCCCTGGACAAGGCGCGAAGCGCAGGTGTGGCGCAGGATATGCGGTACCACCTGTTCATCGGCGCCAAGACCGACTTCCGCTTTCGCTTCGTTCCAGATGGCGCGGTACTGCGCCTGGCTGAGCTTGGTGAACGGACCCTTCGGCCGGCGACCCTCGGTGGTCGGCGGCAGCTTGATCACCTCCTTGACCCGTTCGGTCATCGGGATGGTGCGGCTGCGGCCGGATTTCGTGATCCAAAATGAGACGCGGTGCTCCTGGATGTCGTTCCAGATCAGGCCGAGCGCCTCGCCTAGACGGCAGCCGGTGTCGACCAGGAAAACGGAAAGTCTGTAAGCATCCTCGCTGCGGCTCTTGATGGCAGCGAACAGCCTTGTCTCTTCGTCCCTTTCGAGGAAACGAATCCGTCCCGCCCGCTCCTTCTGGCGGCGGAACTCGGGCAGGCTGTGGATATCTCCCATCTTATGAGCCTTGCGCAGCAGCTTACTGAGTGCAGCCATCTTGCGATTGATGGTTGCGTTGCTGTTCCCGCGCTGGCGCAAGGTACCGATAAGATTGTCCAGGGTGTTCTGGTCGAAGGTGCTGAAACGTTCTCCGAGAAGGATCTCGTCTATTTCACCGATGAAAGAGCTGACATTGTATTTATGCCGCCCATCATCCCAGAGTATATCCCGGTATGCTGCAAAGAGTTCCCCGATCCTGTACGATTTTACTTCCCGGATCTTGTTGTAAGTGTACCTAAACTTCGAATTCTGAGAAGAAAATACCGCAAAATGACCAGAGGGCTCCCCCTCTTGAATCGCTTCGTTCGACATTTTTAGCCACACCCCCTGCGGTTAAGCCTTCAGCCCTAACCGTTCGGAGATGTCCTTTCAAGAGTTTTCGAATCCGGTGGCCGACCACATCCGCCGTGGCGAATCCCACAAAGTCGCTCCACAGACCCGATCAGCTTACCGTTTCACCCCCATCCTTTCGTTTGGCCTATCGCGAAAACAAAACGGCCCGAGCGTACGCTCGGGCCGGATTTCACTTGTAGCAGTCCAGCCCTTAGAAGGAGCGCTGGAAGCGAAGCATGCCGCCGACGCTGTTCTTCTTGTCAGCGTTGGTCCAGTTGAGTCTGTCGGTACCGGTGCCGAAATCGTCGAACCTGCCAGCGTGCAAGTAGTCGACTTCGGCCGTAATCGTCAGGCCGGGCACGATGTCGTAAGCGACGTTCGCGGCGATACCGAGATTCTTCCACTCGTCATACGACGCCTGGAGGTTGAACGAGGTCTTCTCGTTGAACTTGTAGGTGCCGCCGCCCCAGACTGCCCAGTTGCCGCCCCACTGCTTGTAGAAGCCGCGGCCACCGGCCGGGATTGCCCAGGTCGCGTCGCTGAGGTTGTCGTCGGTGCCGTAGCCAGCCATGATGAACAGCGAGAGCGCGTCGGTGGCGTTCACGTCCAAGCGAACCTTGCCGGCCACTTCCTCGTAGTTGCTGTCGTAGGCCACGACGCCGGTGATGGCGCCCCAGCCCTGCGTCCACTTCACGCCGCCGACGACGTGCGGAACATAGCTGTCGATGGTGCCGATGAGGCCCTGGCCTTCTTCCAGCGAGACCACCGCCGAGAAGCCGTTGCCGGCGTCGAAGTAGTACTGGACGACGTTGGTGTCGAAATCGCCGTAGGGAACGAGCGTATCCTGGATGACGTTGCCGGCATAGCCGATGAACGTGTCGAAGGCCGATTCGTCCTTACCGACGCGGAGACCACCGAGCTGGATCCAGGCGAAGTTCAGCGAAACGCCCTTGTTGTGGGCGAAATTGGTGTCCCCATTGGTGCGGTAGCCGTAGTCGTTGTGATTGCCGAAGTTGAAGCGGGTCTCGGTGTAGGTCTTCAACGTGCCGAGCTCGGTCTCCTGGCCCGTCCAGGTCTTCAGCGTGAAGCGGGCCTGCTTGTAGAACGTGTCCTGCTGGTCGCCATCCTCATGATCGAACGCCTTCGCGCCGTCGAACGAGCCGACGTCGCCGATGCCGATGTCGTAACGGACATAGCCGCCGATGCGCAGGCAGGTCTCGGTGCCGGGGATATAGAAGTAGCCCGAGCCGTACACGTCGCAGATCTTGACGTATTCAGCCGGTTCCGGCTCGGCGACGGTCACCGCGTCGGCGGCGCGGGCGCCCGAAACTGCGATCAGGGCCGCAGCTGAGCCGAGAAGAAGGCTCTTGATGTTCATTTTCTGACCTCCAGTCAAAAGTTAAAAAACGGGTCTGGGTATTTTTTGCTGAAGGACAGCGTTCCCTGCCCCATCCCCACTTACC
>NZ_JAPYKO010000030.1:0-67922 GCF_037179585.1 Mesorhizobium argentiipisi (SeqCode) | reverse complement strand
GGCCATGCCACGGCCTGTCCGAAAGGACGACCAGGATCCACTCGGCCTCCTTCCCACTTCAACCATACACCAGAACCAACACACAGGATCCTCGGGTCTGCGCGTCCGCTTCGCTCCCGCTCCGCCCTAGAATGACGACCTCATGGGCGTCTTGGCTAATCTCCAAGGTTCGCGATCCTTCCCCGGCAAGCCAGTCGAGGTCCGGCCAACCGGTCATCCATTAGCCGGCTTTGGCATAAATATCCTTATACGCCTCGCGCAGCACATTCTTCTGCACCTTGCCCATCGTGTTGCGCGGCAGTTCGTCGACGAAGATCACCTGCTTCGGATGCTTGTATTTCGCCAGCCGTCCGGCGATGGCGCCGGTAATGTCGGCGGCGCTGATCGCCGAGCCCGCCTTGCGCACCACCATCGCGGTGACGCCTTCGCCGAAATCGGGATGCGGCACGCCGATCACCGCGCTTTCGCTGACGCCGTCCAGCGCGTCGATCTCGCTTTCGATCTCCTTCGGATAGACGTTGTAGCCGCCCGAGATGATCAGGTCCTTGCCGCGTCCGACGATGTGGATATAGCCGTCGGCATCGATCAGGCCGAGATCGCCGGTGATGAAGAAGCCGTCGTCGCGGAACTCGGCCCTGGTCTTGTCGGGCATGCGCCAATAGCCGGCAAAGACGTTCGGGCCCTTGACCTCGATCATGCCGATCTCGCCCCGGGGCAGCGACTTGCCGTTCTCAGGATCTGTGATGCGCAGCGAAACGCCGGGCAAGGGGAAGCCGA
Organism: Mesorhizobium argentiipisi (SeqCode); assembly: GCF_037179585.1. Classification (NCBI taxonomy): domain Bacteria; kingdom Pseudomonadati; phylum Pseudomonadota; class Alphaproteobacteria; order Hyphomicrobiales; family Phyllobacteriaceae; genus Mesorhizobium; species Mesorhizobium argentiipisi (SeqCode). The sequence continues at coordinate 67,145 of NZ_JAPYKO010000030.1, read as the reverse complement.
CCGTGCCGGCGCGCCGCTCGCCGTCATAGGGGTTGGACGTGTTCATGTTGGTCTCGGTCATGCCGTAGCGCTCGAGGATGGCGTGGCCGGTGCGCTCGCGCCAGGCCTTGTGCGTCTCGGCCAAGAGCGGTGCCGAGCCGGAGATGAAGACCCGGATCGTCTTCGCCGCCTCGCGTGCCAGGCCGTCCTGCTGCAACAGCCGCACATAGAAGGTCGGCACGCCCATCAGCGCGGTCGCGCGCGGCAAGAGCGAAATGACGTGCGCCGGATCGAATTTCCGCTCGAACAGCATTTTCGCGCCGGCCATCAGGATAACGTTGGTGGCCACGAACAGCCCGTGCGTGTGGAAGATGGGCAGCGCATGGATCAGCACGTCGTCGGCGCTGAAGCGCCATTGCTCCACCAGCACGCGCGCGTTGGAGGCGAGGTTCTCGTGGGTGAGCATCGCGCCCTTGGAACGGCCAGTCGTGCCGGAAGTGTAGAGGATCGCGGCAAGATCGTCCGGCCCGCGCGCGACATTGCTGAAATCCGTCGCCTGTCGCGAAGCCTGGCTGGCCAGAGTTCCCTGTCCGTCGCGACCGAGCGTCAGCACCGTGGCGCCGATCGCCGCGGCAAGCGGTTCGATGCCCGAGAGACGGTCCGGATCGCAAACGATCAGTTTCGGCCCGGCGTCGCGGAAGAAATAGTCGAGCTCGGGCAGCGTGTAGGCGGTGTTGAGCGGCAGGAAGACCGCGCCGGCGCGTAACGAGGCGAGATAGAGCAGCGCCACTTCCGGGCTCTTCTCGACCTGGACCGCGACGCGGTCGCCGGGCTCGACGCCAGCCTGCGCCAGGGCGTGCGCCAGCTGCGCCGACTTCGCCAGCATGTCGCCATAGGTGATCGAACGGCCGTCATCCGTCTCCATCAGCAGCCGGCCGGGCGCCGGCATGCGGGAACGGAAAGCGCTGAAGAGATGATTGGTCATGAAATGTCCTCAGGGCGGACGAAGGCCGAATGGCGCATGCTTGCGCTCGCCTGAGCGAATACCAGATTTGGCGCCCGGAGCAAAAACTGCTTTGATTTTTCAATCCGCTATTTGCGGCCGCGTTGGGACTTGCCGGCCCTCGGATCATAGCCCTGGGCAAGGCGTTCCATGCACATCGCCGCGGTGAGGCGGTAGTGATTGAGAAGCGCCTCGACCGCGCCGTCGGCGTCGCCATTCAGCGTACGCTCGGCGATGATGCGGTGCTCGCCAAGATCGTCGCGCCCCGTGCCTGGCGCGTTTTGCGCGATCAGGCGGTAGCGCGAGGCCTGATCGGAAAGCTGATCGCAAAAGCCGATCAGCCAGTGTGACCGGCACGCCGCGATCAGCGCGCGATGAAAGGCGCGGTGCAGCTTCTCCCACTCCGGATTGTTGGTTGTTGGGTCATCCGGCAGGCGGCGCTCGGCGCGCGCAAGGCGGTGCAGCGCCAGCACCAGCTGCTCTTCCCACTCGGCGGTGCGGTGAGCAATGGATTCGCGCAGCGCCCGTTCCTCCAGCCAGCAGCGCGTGCGCGTCAATTCTTCCAGTTCCGCGGCGCTGACCGGCATCAGGAAGAAGCCGCGCTGGTCGTGACGGCCGAGCAGGCCCTCGGCGGCCAGGCGGTTGAGTGCCTCGCGCACCGGCGAGGCGCCGGCGCCGTAGCGGGAAACGACCCATTCGACACGCAGTTTCGTCTCGGACTCCAGAGCTCCGCGCAGCAGGTCGTCGCGCAGTTGCTGGTAGACCGAGCTGGCAAGGGTGCTTTTGCCGCCCTTGCTTTGGCCCGGCTCGGTGCTTCCGTTTGTCAATCGAACTCCTGTTGCTTGCCCCTGGTTTGCCAGGGCCCCTCGGCGAAGCAATTCCGTACATGTATCATACATCCGGGCAACGGCGCCTCAAGCGGGAAGATGACGATATTCTACTTTAAGACAAGATGGGCCGTCTATTTATTGAACAAAGTAGAATCTCGATAAAAAAGCTGGTATTCCTACACCGGTTCAGATATTGAACAGTCGTTCAATCTCTGCCTCGATTGCGCAACTTCCGCGAGAGATCGGGCAGCTATACGTTCAACTGGCGGTCCTGTCGGCAGCGGTGCGAATTGCTTCGATGTTCGCCCTATAGGCTTCCACGCTGCCGCCCTTGAAGACGGCGGCGCCCGCCACCAGTACATTGGCGCCGGCCGCGGTCACCAGCGGTGCCGTCTCGGCCGAGACGCCGCCGTCGATCTCGATGTGTATGGGCCGGCTGCCGATCAGCGCCTTCACCCGTTTCACCTTGTCGATGATCGCCGGGATGAAGGCCTGTCCGCCGAAACCAGGATTGACCGTCATGATCAGAATCAGGTCGAGCCGGTCGAGGACATATTCGATCGCCGTTTCCGGCGTAGCCGGATTGAGCGAGACGCCGGCCTTCTTGCCGAGGCTCTTGATGGTCTGCAACGAGCGGTCGAGATGCGGCCCGGCCTCGGCATGCACAGTCATGCCGTCGCACCCGGCCTCGGCGAAGGCCGCCAGGTAGGGATCGGCCGGCGCAATCATCAGATGGCAGTCGAAGAAGGCCTTGGTGCGATTGCGGATCGCCTTGATCACCGGCGGGCCGAAGGTGATGTTGGGCACGAAATGGCCGTCCATCACATCGAGATGGATCCAGTCGGCGCCGGCCGCCGCGACGGCCTCGACCTCATCGCCCAGCTTCGAAAAATCCGACGCCAGCACCGATGGCGCGATCAGGGTCTTCTTGCTCATGGCGCAAATTCTCCCGGCGGTCCTGTGCGCGTGGTCGCGCCTGTCAGGGCGACTGCCTAGAGCAATTCCAGGAGAAGTGCGAGCGCTTTTCCGTCCGGAATTGCGTGAAAACAAAGAGATAAGAAGCATGTTTTCGACGGGCGCATTGGCCCGGCTGCGTGAAGCCTTTCCTCGATGTGGAAAAGAAAACCCGCCGGATCGCTCCGGCGGGCCTCGACCTTCAGCCGCAAAGATTACGGCTTGAAGTTGTGGATGTCGGCGCCCGCCGGATCCTGCAGCATGCGCCGCGGCTGGCGCTGCGGCACCAGTTGCTGCAGCACATTCGGGTTGAGCAGGATTCCGGGGTTGATCTCTATGTCCGGCGGCCTGCGGATCGGGTAGCAATCCGGATACTGTCCGGTCGTTCCGGCCGGGCAGCGCCGCCGGGTGAAGACGGGCTGGCATTGTCCGTCGATGAACTCCGCACCCGGTGCGCATTCCACCGCCGGCTTGCGGCAGGCGCCGTTGCGGATTTCGGTCCCGCGCGGGCAGACGCAGTCACCCCGCTTGTTGTGGACCTGGCCGCGGACGGCGCACTGCTCCTGGCTCGGCCGCGGCCGCTGGCAGGCCTTGCCCCGCACCACCAGGCCGTCCGGGCAGGCGCAGTTGCCGTTGGCGTCGCGCACCTGGCCGCGGACCGGGCACTGCTTCGACACGATCGGCCGGCAGGCGCCGCCGCGCACCTCCATGCCGCTCGGGCAGACGCAATCGCCATCGGCATTGCGCGACTGGCCGCGGATACGGCACTGGGCGGGCGGCTGCCTGTCAGGCACGCAAGCCTTGGCGGCACGGTCGAGATGCGTGCCTTTCGGGCAGACGCAGCCGTCCGTCGTCAGCACTGCGCCACGGATCGTGCATTTCGGCGGGACGACCTGGCACACGCCGTTCACCAGCTCGCCGCGGCGGCAGACGCAATTGCCGTTCTGGTCGCGGTACTGGCCGGGACGCAGCGTGCATTGCGGCTCCTGCGGCTCTTCGCCCCGCACGCATTTGCCGTTTTCCAGCTCGGTGCCGCGCGGGCAGACGCAGCGTCCGTCTTCGGTGCGGATCTGGCCCTGCAGCAGGACGCAACGCTGCGGCACCGGAAGCGGCAGAAGCTTGCTCCCACCGGACGAGCATTGGCCGTCACGGAAGGTGGTGCCTTCCGGACAGACACAACGGCCGGTCGAGTTCAGCACCATTCCATACAAGCACTGGTTCTTCACCTCATGCCTGATGGTGAAGGGATGGCACGCATAGGCCTTGCCGCGATCGCCCTGCACGCCGCTCGGCATGCGCGACAGAACGTCGCCGCCGCTTTGCACCGGCGTGTTCGGCGAGAGCACGCCGACGCAGTTCTGCCCGCTGATCGTGCCCTTGAGATCGGCAAGCCGCCTGTCGTCGGGAAGGGTCACGGTGACATGGTGCTTGCGGCTTTCGCCGGCGCCGAGCGCCAGGTTGGCGATGCAGGACGCCGGCAGCGTCGCCGGCTCCGGCGAGCAGCCGAAGGGCGGCTCGATCGCGGTGATCCGGACGGCTTCCAGCCTGCCGATGCCGTCGATGCCGATCGCGTCGCCGATGCGGACCGGGCCGAAGAAGGGATTCGGCCCATCGTTCGTGATGGTGATCTCGAACGAGCATGGTTCTCCCAGCCGGCACTCGGCATCGCCGGTCTTCTCGGCGCGGATGGTCGAGCCGCCGCCGCCCTTCGCGCAGGCCTGGCCGATCGGGTAGACGATGTCGTCGCCCGGCGCCGGCCCGTAGGAGCCGCGCGCGCAATTCTCGAACGCGCTATTGCCGCTCACCGTCACGTCGAAGTGCCGGCTGGTTCCGGGCGTCATCACGGCGCCGGGAATCTGGCACGACAGCGTGTTGGCAGGCGCCGGTCCGCAGGCCCAGTCCGCACCGTCAGGGGTGACGGCCTGGATTTGCACTGGAGCGCCACCCGACAACAGCGTGGCGGCATCGCTGACCCGCACCGGTGCGGTGGGAGCGGCGGTGCCGGCATTGGTGACGGTGATGCGGCAGGAAACCGTGGCACCGGCCAGCGAGCCGTTGCAGGTCTTGGTGATGCGCAGGCCGGGCTGGCCGCCATTCGGATGGCGGATGCGCTCGGTGGCGCAAGCCTTGTTGTTGGCGAGGTCGACCTCGCCGGCAATGCCTTTCACTTCGGCACAGTTCTCCACCGTGTCCGGCCGGTAGGTTGCCGGCATCACCGCTCTGACGACGATCGGCGTCGAGGCGCCCGGAGGCAGCGAGATGCCGGCATTGTCGCAGCGGAACTGGTCGGGGCCGTTCGGTCCGCAGGCCCATGGCGGGCTCGGCCCGAAGGTCGACGAGGTCGGCGCGCCGCCGGGATAGGTGTCGATCACCGTCAGCGGCCCGTTATAGGTGCCGGTGCCGTTGTTGATGATGTCGATCACGAAAGTGCAGGCGCCGTCCGGCGTGCAGACCGGGGTGCGGGCGCGCTTCTTCAGGATAAGGTCGACCTTCTTCTCGACCGGCGGATTGCACTGTGGATCGCGATCGCCACGGCGGCAGATCGGGATCGAGGCGCAGCCGCGGTCGTTCTGCTGGCTGCCGAACAGCGGCTTGCCGCTGGCCTGGTAGTCATAGGCGGCGCAGTTGCGCAGCACGCCGCCCTGCCAGCCGCCCGCCGGCTTGAAGCCGAGCTTGAGGTTGACGGAGGCGCCGGAGTTGAGCGTGGTCGCCGGATAGGTGCAGGTCATCGGCGTCGTGCCGGGCACGCAGACCCAGGGCGCGTTCGGCCCGGAGGTCAGCACCGAGCCTGCCGGCAGCGTCACCTCGTCGAGCACGATCTTGCCGTTATAGGGAGCGTCGCCGACATTGGTGACGGTGATGGTGAAATCGCAGCCGCCGGCCATCGTGCAACGCGGCACGTCGGCATGCTTCTCGACCTTGAGGTCCGGCTCCTTGTCCTTCGGCGGACATCTGAGATCACGCGGGACGACGATGTCGATCACCTGCGTGCAGCAGAGCCCCCAGCCTTCCTTCGGCCCCGTATAGGTCTCGATGCCGGTGACGACGAGGTGGATGGTCTCGCCGGGCGAAGCGCCGATGATCTTCCAGTTCAGCACGCCGCCGCCGACCGGCACCTTTTGCATGTCGGGAACGATGCTGATGCCGGGTGTAGTCGTCGACACCTGCACCCCTTTGCCGCCCATCTCGGGTCCGACTGGCATATGGTAGATGAAGGCGCCGCCGCCGGGCACGCAGTCGACCGTGCCGTGCTCGACCTTGAAGCATTCCTTGCTGGGAGGCGGAGGCGGTGGGTTGCACTTGGTCAGGTCGATCTTGATCGAGGTCTTCACGCCGGTCAGGAAATCGCCGTCGTCGGGCTTGTCCGGATCCTGCGAGCGGATCGTTGTTGCCGGACCGCCCCTGAAGGCCACCTCGATCTCACCCTGGTTGTCGACCGTCGTCGGCACGGGAAAGGTCGCATGGTCTATCTTGGCGGTGATGCGGAAGGTGATGACGCGTTCGTTCGCGGCTCCGACGCCATCGAGGTTGGCAGCGCTGATGCGGAAGTTGGAAACGCGGGCCGTGTCGTTCGGGCTGGCCGACGTGCCGATTGAAGCAGCGGGCAGCGCTCCGCCGGAGGCGCTGGTGCCGTCGCCGGCGACATCGACGCTGACAATCTGCAGGCCGTGCGGCAGTTGGTCCTTGAAATCGAGCCTTGTCGCTTTGAGCAGGGCGGCCACGCTTGGCCGGTCGAAGTCCTGCGGGTCGCCATGGATGCCGAAGCTAAGGACATACTCGACGGAATCGCAACTTTTCTGGCTACCTTTCTTGGTGAAGAAGGGCACGATCCGCGCGAGTTCCGCATTGATGCCGCGTGACGCTGCATTGGCGCCCTGATTGGTCGCGGCCGGAGTCTGGTCCTGGGCAAGCGCCGGCAGGGCCGGCATCATGGCGACCGCGATACCGGCCGCCATCAGCCAGCGCGCGCCGCGCCTGGCATATGACAGGGGTTTCATGATCGTCTCCATGACGGTTTTCGAATGGCTCGAGACGGAGCGGGAAAGGGCGAGATTTGTCATCTGTCCCTCCCTCAACGTTCGCAGCTGACGGCTGGCGTTCTGAGCGGCAGCGTCATCTTGCAGCAAGGATAGTAGCCACCCTTGTCCTGGTCGGACTTGCGGTAGAAGCAGAGCCCGACATTGACGGTGTCGCCCGGATTATGGCCGGTGATGTCGACCGTGTAGGGCTTGCTCGGGACATGCGACATGGGGGTTGTCACCCCGACGCCGGGCGTCTGGGACTGCGCCTTGATCGAATCGCCGCCGAAGCCGGCATGGTCATGGAGATAGAGTTCGGCCCGCAGACCGCGCGGCGTGCAGTAGTAATGCACGTCCTCGACATCCACGCAGGGCGGCAGGTTGCCAGGCGGCGGGAAGTCGGGCGGATGGAACGGAGGCAGATAGCCGCCGCCGGGGATTTCCTCGTAATAGCCGGCGCGGCCTTCGCAGGGGCGCCAGACCCTGACGTCGCCGACTTGGCCCTGGACGTCCGGGTCCTCGAAATAGCCGTCGAAATCGATGAACCAGGATCCAAAAGGCGGCACGTTGGCGGGCTTGACCAGCGTGCTCGGCGTCAGCTGCACGCCATGCACGGCAAGCGGTCCGCCGGCGGCGAGCCGCTCGGCAAGCTCGGGATTGTCGCGCAACTTGTCGCCGGTGTTGACGACGGTGTCGGTGCAGACGGAAGTGTCGAGATTGCCTTCGGCGTCATAGCGATATTGCAGGTCGACGCCGCCGGCCGACTGGCGATTGCCCTGCGGGAAGCCGACGGCATATTCCTGCGGCACCTCGACCCAGGCCGATTCCGTCGTCGGATCGTCAGGCTCCTCGCGCCGGTAGCGGATCAACTCGCCTTTGCCGGACTCGGCGAAACGGCTGTAATCGTAGCGGTTCTCGATCGGGCCGCGCTGGGCGAGATACATGAAGCCTTTATTGTCGAAGGCGATGTCGGTGACGGCATAATCCTTGTCTGCCCTGACCGTCAGTTCCCAACGCGGATCGCCGGCAAAACTTCCGTCGCTCGCAATGCCGACCGACCAGATCTCTGCCTTCTCGCCGACGGAATAGAAGAGCCGTCCGCCATGATAGGCGACGGCCCAGACGCGGCGCGCATCCTGCGTATAGCCCCAGGTCTCGGGGTCTTCGCTATCGAACGCGGCAGCCTGGATGTCCATCACGGCGGCGTCGTCGGCGACCGGGGCGAGCCCATGCGCCGGACGTCCGGCAACGCCATGGTCGAAGCTGTCGATCAGATTGCCCTCGATATCGATGCGGTGAATCAGCCCGGTGTCGAGATCCGAAGCGAAGAACTCGCGATGTGTCGGATCGAAGGCGAGGTTGCCGATGCCCTGCCCGCTGTTGGTGTCGATGTCGGCGAATTTGGAGACGGCGCCCGTGATACCGTCGATCTTCCAGATCGTGCCTGGACCGCCGCCATTCTCGGTGCCGAACTGCCCGTCCATAAAGGTGGCGCCCGCGGCGCCGCGGCGCTGCCGCTCCGGACGCCCGTCGCTGTCGACGTCCGGCGTGACGATCTCGATGCCATGCAGCGAGGTCGCGGCCGCGTAGAGGTTGGGAACGCCTGACGGCACGCCGTCGCGCACGCCATCGTCATAGGCGAGGCCGAACACTTCGCCGATCTGCCCGGCCGTCACCTCGAAGGGCGGCGGCATGTTGACGAGTTGGCCGGAGGCCGGCCCGCCGAGATGCGACACGTCGAAAATGCGCAAGGATGCGCGGGACGTATCGATGAAGGTCTCGTCGACCGGGTCGACGCCGGGGAGCAGACCCTGATCGAAATTGGGAATGGTGGTGCCCGGAAAGCCGGTGACCGACATCGAACCGGGATAGATGATCTGGGTTTCCTGCGCCTTCGCCGCCCCGCCGAGCCACAAGCCGGCGGACAGCGCCAAAGCGAGAATTCCGCTGCTTGTTGCGATCGCGTGGCGCAAACGGCGGCCGTGGGAACGCAGAGGCGAGCCGCGAACACCAGACATTGAACTCCCCCCGAAGCCGCTGGAAGGAACGTCCGCCTCTACCACGCCAACCAGGGCAAGGCGCGGCGTTCCAGCACGTTCTTCCCCGATCGTAGTGTCTGTTTTCCTCTTTGTGACGATACGCCGGCTCCTGCGCAGGGTCAACGGAATCAGCCGGAAGCTCAGCGCGTCGACCCCTTCCCGAAGGCGGTGATCGCGCTGGGTTCCCGTTGTTCCCGGAGACCGCGAAGTCTCTGGGTTTCTGGTCATGGCGGCTTCCTTTCCGGGCCGCGCCATTGCGGCGCCTGACCGTCAGTCGCCGGCTGGCGGGGAAAGGTTCATGGGCGGAGCGGAAAGCGCTTGGCCGTCGGGTGTTACCAAATCCAGTCGCCCCGGCCGAGCACCGAAACCGCCTCGACGATGCGGGTGAAGCTCGTCCGCGCCCGGCCGACCATGTGCCGGGCCCTGAGGTAGCCGTGCACCAGCCCAGGCTCCTCGAACCAGGTGGCGTGTCCGCCGGCCGCGACGACACGGTCGCGATAGGCTTCGCCGTCGGACGACAGCGGGTCGCATTCGGCGGTGATCAGCACCGTTGGCGGCAGGTTTGCGAAATCGGCGTCGGCAAGCGGGTAGAGCGTGATGTCGCCGGTCCGGTCCACGCCGCCAGTTCGGATATGCTTGTAGAAGTCGAGATCGCGCGCCGTCAGCATCGGCGCCTCGGCATGGGTCACGTAGGAGCCGCGCGAATGGTCGCCGCCAAGGCTAGGATAGATCAGCACTTGGCCGATCGGCTTTTTCTTGTGGCCGCGCGTTGCGTGACTGACGGCCGCGCAGAGATTGCCGCCAGCGCTGTCGCCGCAGAGCACGATCGCGCAGTCATAGGTCTCGGCGGCCCATTCGAAGGCATCCATGGCGTCGTCGAAGGCCGCCGGATGCAGATGCTCCGGCGCAAGCCGGTAATCGAGTGAAACCACATCGAAGCCGGTGCGGGCGCAAAGCTCGGCGCAGACATCGTCATGGCTGTCCAGCCCGCCAAGGATGAAGCCGCCGCCATGAAGGTATAGCACCGTCGCGGCGTTGTTCGGGGCGGCGTTGCGGTAGATGCGGATCGAGATGCTGTTGGTTGGTGCGGCAGCGGCAGTCGTCTCCGCCGTCACCCCTTGCGGATATCCGGCGAAGAACTCACGGCACATCCGGTCGTAGACCGCGCGCTGCTCTTCGATCGTGTAGTCGATCGTGTCCGGCGGATAGTAGGAGTTGGTCTTCTCGATGAAGGCCCAGGTTTCTGCGTCGATGAGAGTTTTGTAGTCGGTCATCGCGGTTGGACCGACTTTGAAGATCGAGCCCAGTCACCCCCCTCTGGCCTGCCGGCCATCTCCCCCGCAAGGGGGGAGATTGGATGTCGCGAAGGCTTTCGCCAATCGCGGATGTTGGAGGAGAGGTGCCGGCGACGAACCTGCCAATCTCCCCCCTTGCGGGGGAGATGGCCGGCAGGCCAGAGGGGGGTGCCTCGCGCCGTCATCTCCGATGTTATCGTCCCTTCCAAACCGGCTCGCGCTTCTCCGCGAAAGCGCGGAACCCTTCCATATTGTCTTCCGACCCGTAGAGCTTGTCGACCGTCGGCAGCTGCCGGCGCGTCACCTTGTTCATGGCGTCCTGGAAGGTCAGCGCCTCGGCCACGCGAGCCGTCTCCTTGATCGCGGCGAAGACCAGCGGTGGGCCGCTGGCCAGAAGCCGGGCAATCTCCCAGACGCGCTGCTCAAGCTTTTCCTTGGGCAGCACTTCGTTGACCAAGCCCCAGCGATGCGCCTCGGCGACATCCATCCAGCGGCCGGTGAACAGAAGGTCCATGGCGATATGGTAGGGAATGCGCTTCGGCAGCTTGATCGTCGCGGCGTCGGCCAGCGTGCCGGCGCGAATCTCGGGCAGCGCGAAGGAGGAATGGTCGGAGGCGTAGATGAGGTCGCAGGACAGCGCCAGCTCGAAGCCGCCGCCAACCGCCATGCCGTTGACGCAGGCGATCACCGGCTTGTTCAGGTCGCGTAACTCCTGCAGCCCGGCAAAGCCGCCGACGCCATAGTCGCCGTCGACCGCATCGCCGGCGGCCGCCGCCTTCAGGTCCCAGCCGGCGCTGAAGAACTTGTCGCCGGCGGTCTTCACGATGGCGACGCGCAGCTCCGGATCGTCCCGGAACGCCTTGAAGGTCTTGCCCATCAGCCGCGACGTCTTGAGGTCGATCGCATTGGCCTTCGGCCGGTCGAGCGTGACTTCGAGGATCGCCCCTTCGCGGCGGGTGGTGATGACGTCAGCCATTCTTCTTTTCTCCAAGCACGAGCAGGGCATCCGCGATCCAGGCGCCCTTGCCTTTAGCGCAGACGATCAGCGGGTTGATGTCGAGTTCCTCGATCTCGCCCTCGTTCTTCTGCACGAAGTCGGCAATGCCGGCGATGGCGTCGATGGCGGCGTCGACGTCGGCCCTGGGCCGGCCGCGATAGCCTTCGAGGAGAGGATAGAGCTTGAGCCCACGCAATGCCGCCTCGATGTCGTCGCGGGTCGCCGGCAGCATCAGGGTCACGCTGTCGCGTAAAAGCTCGACCAGCACGCCGCCGGTGCCGAGCGTCATCACCACGCCGAACATCGGATCGCGGGTGAAGCCGACGATCAACTCGGCGACGCCGTCGCGCACCATGCGCTCGGCATAGAGCCCGGTGCCGAGCGGCAGCAAATCATGCGCGGCGGCGCTGACGGATTCGGCGTCCTTGAGGTTCAGCCTGACAGCGCCGACTTCCGACTTGTGCGTGACACCGAGCGCCTTGAGAGCCACCGGGAAGCCCAGCGTCATGGACGAGATCACCGCCTCGACGGCATTGGAGGCGCGCTCGCCCTTCGGCACCGGCAGTCCGGCCTTGATCAGCCTCTCCTTGGCTTCGGCTTCGTCCGGCGTCACGCGCTTGGCTTCGGCCGCGCCTGCCGCGGTGGTGTCGACCGGTTGCGCCTGCGGCTCGCGCCAGGCCCAGCCGATGAAGGCGGCGGCCTGGGCGGCGTCCATGGCTTCCGGGATGCCGAACAACGGCACCATGCCGCGCGCCATCAGGCCGGCGGTGTATTCCTCCGGCAGGTTTTCCGGCAGCGAGGAGACGATCGCGCCTTGCGCCTTGTTGGTCTTCAGCGCCGCCTCGAAGGCGCGCAGCGTCGCCCACCAGTCGACGTCGGAACAGCGGTCCGGGCGCGGGAAGTCGAGTACCAGCATGTTGAGGTCGAAGCCGCCCGACACCATGGCGGTGAAGGTGGCCGTCATCGCCGGCTCGTTGTTCCAGATGAAGGTGTGGTAGTCGAGCGGATTGGCGACGGCGACCAGCGGCCCGAGCGTCGATTTGACATGCGCGCGGTGCTCGGCCGTCAGTGCCGGAAAATGCACCCAGCGCCCCTCGGCGCTGTCGGCCATCACCGAAGCCTCGCCGCCGGAGCAGCTCATCGACGAAAGCTTGTAGCCGGGCAGGGGGCCGATGATGTGCAGCAGCTTCAGTGCCTCGATGAAGGCCGGAATGGAATCGACGCGCGCAATGCCGAGCCGCTTCAGGAACGCGCCGGAGGCGGCGTCCGAGCCGGCCAGCGAAGCGGTGTGCGACACCGTCGCCTGCCTTGCCTGCTCTGAGCGGCCGACCTTCATGGCGATGATCGGCTTCTTCAATTCGCGCGCGCGGGCCGCCAGCTTCTCGAAGCCGGCGACCGAATCGAAGGCCTCGATATGCAGGCCGAGCGAGGTGACGCGCTCGTCCTCGATCAGGCCGAGCGCCATTTCGGAGAGGCCGGTCTGCGCCTGGTTGCCGGCGGTCATCAGGAAGGCGATCGGCAGCCCGCGCTTCTGCATCGTCATGTTGATGGCGATGTTGGACGACTGGGTGATGATGGCGACCCCCCTGCCGCCCTCGGGCAGCCTGATCCCGCCATGCTGGTCGGGCCAAAGCAACGCGCCGTCGGCATAGTTGATCAGGCCGTAGCAGTTTGGACCGATGATCGGCATCTGGCCGGCGGCGGCAACGAGCTCGGCCTGCAGCCGCTCGCCGTCCTCGTCATAGGCCTCGGTCTCCAGGAAGCCGGCCGCGAAGCAGACGGCGCCGCCGGCGCCGCGCTCGGCCAGCGCCTTGATCACCTCGATGGTGAGATGCCGGTTGACGCCGACAAAGGCGGCGTCCGGCGCGCCCGGCAGGTCGGCGACGGAGCGGTAGGCCTTGCGGCCGGCGACCTCGTCCTTGGTCGGATGCACCGGCCAGATTTCGCCGGCAAAGCCCATCTTGATCGACTGGGCCACGACGGCGGCGGCCTGTGCCCCGCCGAACACGGCGATCGATTTCGGGCGCAGGAGACGTTCGAGTTTATGCATGGCCATCTTTTCGTTTGAGCGCGATCTTGTCCAAGGCCGGATCCGGGCCTTGGCGTATCATGCTCTAAGCTCCGAACGGACGCAGCAGCGCCCGCGAAATAATATGTCGCTGAATCTCCGACGTGCCTTCCCAGATGCGCTCGACGCGGGCGTCGCGCCAGATGCGCTCCAGGGGCAGGTCGTCCATAAGTCCCATACCGCCATGGATCTGGATGGCCTCGTCTGCGACGAAGGCCAGCATCTCGGTGGCCTTCAGCTTGGCCATCGCCATGTCCTGGTCGGTGACGGTGCCCTGATCGTATTTCCAGCCGGCTTCGAAGACCATCAGGTCCGCGGCCTTCAATTCCGTCGCCATGTCGGCGAGCTTGAACGACACGCCCTGGAACTTGCCGATCTGCTGGCCGAACTGCTGGCGCTGTGCTGCATATTCGATGGCGTGCGAGAGCGCGCGTTCGGCACGGCCAAGGCAGGTGGCGCCAACCTGGAGACGCGTGGCGCCGAGCCAGGAGTTGGCGACATCGAAGCCCTTATGCACTTCGCCGAGCACCTGGGAAGCCGGTAGCCGGCAATCGTCGAATTCGAGGATCGAATTGGTGTAGCCGCGATGCGAGACATTGCGATAGCCGTCGCGTACCGTGAAGCCTTTGGTGCCCTTGTCGACGAAGAAGGCGGTGATCTTCTTGCGCCTGCCGCGCGGCGAATCCTCTTCGCCCGAAGCCATGAACACGATGGCGAAGTCGGCGATGTCGGCATGCGAGATGAAGTGCTTGGTGCCGTTGAGCACCCAGTCCGAGCCGTCCTGCACCGCGGTCGCCTTCATGCCGCGCAGGTCGGAGCCGGCGCCGGGCTCCGTCATCGCCAGGCAGTCCCACTTCTCGCCGCGGATGCAGGGAAAGAGATATTTCTCGCGCTGTTCCGGCGTGCCGGCGAGCAGGATGTTGGAGGGACGCGCCACACAGGTCCAGTGCAGCGCGTAGTTGGCGCGGCCAAGCTCCTTCTCATAAAGCAGCCAGCTCACCGTATCGAGGCCGGCGCCGCCGACATCGGTCGGCATGTTGGCGGCATAAAGCCCGGCCCCGATCGCCTTCGCCTTCAATTCGTCGATCAGCTCGCGGCGCAGCTCGCCGGTACGCTCCACCTCGCGCTCATGCGGGTAGAGCTCGTTCTCGACGAAGGCGCGCGTCGTCTCGACGATGAGCTTCTGTTCTTCCGAAAGACCGAAATTCATCGCCTCAACCCTTCTTCTTGCCCTTCTTCGCCTTATCGGCCTTGGCTGGCTTCCCAGCCTTTGTCGGCTTTTCAGCCTTTGCCGGTTTTGCGGCTTTCTTCGCCGGCTTGGCCTTCGCGGGAGCCTTGGTGGAGGCCTTTTTCGCCGCCAGCTTGGCAAGCTGCCTGGTATAGTCCTTGTGCAGCGCGCCGGCGCCCCAGCCCTTGCCCTTGTTCTGCTTCGACAGCGCTTCCATGATCGCTACCAGATTGTCGTCGCGGATCTTCTCCAGTTCGCGGATCGACAGCCCATGCGCCTGCTCGTCCGACTGCGTGGCGATCAGGTCGACCAGCTCGTCGTTGAACTCGGGCACGTCCATCAGCTTGGTCCACGGCCATTTCAGGCAAGGCCCGAACTGCGCCATGAAATGGCGCATGCCGGCCTCGCCGCCGGCGACGCGATAGACCTGAAACATGCCCATCTGAGCCCAGCGCAGGCCGAAGGAATAGCGCATGATGTCGTCGAGTTCCTCGACGGTGCAGATGCCGTCCTTGACCAGCCAAAGCGCCTCGCGCCAGGCGGCTTCGAGCAGGCGGTCGCCGACAAAGGCCTCGATCTCCTTGCGCACCACCACCGGCTTCATGCCGATCGAGGCGTAAAGCTCCTTGGCCACCTCGATCGCTTCGGGGAAGGTCTGCTCGCCGCCGACGATCTCGACCAGCGGCAGCAGATAGACCGGGTTGAACGGATGGCCGACCACCAGCCGCTCGGGATGCTTCTTCATCGCCACCTGCATGTCGGTCGGCTTGATGCCGGAGGTGGACGAGCCGACGATGGCGTTGGCCGGCGCATGCTGGTCGATCTCGGCCAGCACCTTGTGCTTGAGGTCGAGCCGCTCCGGCACGCTTTCCTGGATGAAATCAGCGTCGGCCACCGCCTCGGCGATCGTCTTGGCGAAGGTGAGCTTGCCTTCCTTGGGCAGGCCGCCGGGCAGCATCTGCCTATAGGCGCGGCGCGCGCCCTTCATCACTTCGCCAACCTTGCGCGACGCTTCCGGATCCGGATCGAAGATCGAGACGTCGATGCCATTCAGCAGCAGCCGCGCCACCCAGCCGGCGCCGATGACGCCGCCGCCGATGGCGGCCGCCTTGTTGATGATGCTCATGGTCAGGCTCCGGTTCTCGTCTTGGCTGTTTCGGGATCTGTGAGGGCCACGCGCTCGCCGGCGCGGATCACCGCCGGGTCGTAGGCCTTGCGGGCGAACACTTCGAGCACGAAGGGCCGGAAGAACTCGACCGGCAGCGTCTCATAGTCGGGGTCGAAGCTCGACTGGTCCCAGCGCTCGCAGAACTGGTCGCAGTCATCGAAATAGAGGTGGCCGGCGAAGCGGTCGCGGGCATGCCGGTTGCCGCCCAGGTGATGCGCGTAATAGAGGCGCTGGAAGTCGCCATGCTTTTCCACCACCCAGGTGCATTGCTCGCGCACGAAGGGTTTTAGGATCGTCGCGGCATATTCGTCATGATTGTAGGGTGCGTAGATGTCGCCGATGTCGTGCAACAGCGCTGAGACGATCCAGTCGGTGTCGGCTCCATCCTTCCAGGCGCGCGTCGCCGCCTGCAGCGAATGGCCGAGCCGGGTGATCTTATAGCCCGACAGACCTTCGTCCAGCTGCACGAGCGCGTCGAGCAGCCGGTCGCCGGTCTTGGCGGCGTAGTCGATCTCATGGGCGGTCAGGAATTCATAATCTTCCCTGTCGCCGTCCTTCATAGCGGTGAATTTGACGGTAGCCATGCTCAACTCCCGGTGTATTGTTTGAGCATGATCTTGTCCGAAAACCGGTACCCACTTTTCGGGATCATGCTTAAGCCGCGGCAGCGATCGGCGCCCGCTTGGTGAGGTTGAGCTTCTTGCGCACTTCTTCCGGCCCAAGGATTCTGGCGCCGAGATTGGTGACGATGCTGGCCGCGCGTTCGACGAGCTGCGCGTTGGTGGCCAAAACGCCCTTGTCGAGCCACAGATTGTCCTCCAGGCCGACGCGGACATTGCCGCCGGCAAGCACAGCCGCCGCCGCATAGGCCATCTGGTTACGGCCGATCGAGAAGGCCGACCAGTTCCAGGTCGAGGGCACGTTGTTGACCATCGCCATGAAGGTGTTGAGGTCGTCCGGCGCACCCCACGGCACACCCATGCAGAGCTGCACTAGCGCGTCCGGGTTGAGCACCTTTTCCTCGACCAACTGCTTGGCGAACCATAGATGGCCGGTATCGAAGGCCTCGATCTCGGGCTTCACGCCCAGCGCCGTCATCATGCCGCCCATGGCGCGCAGCATGCCTGGCGTGTTGGTCATCACATAATCGGCCTCGGCGAAATTCATCGTGCCGCAATCAAGCGTGCAGATTTCCGGCAGGCACTGGCGCACATGCTCCATGCGGTTGGAGGCGCCGCCCATGTCGGTGCCCTTGTCGTTGAGCGGCAGCGGGGCTTCCGGCGAGCCGAACACCATGTCGCCACCCATGCCGGCAGTGAGGTTCAGCACCACGTCGACGTTCGCCTCGCGGATGCGCTCGGTCACCTCGCGGTAGAGATGCACGTCACGCCTGGGCTTGCCGGTCTCGGGGTCGCGCACATGGCAATGGACGATCGCCGCACCCGCCTTGGCGGCGTCGATCGCTGAATCGGCGATCTGCTTGGGCGAGCGCGGCACATGCGGGCTGCGGTCCTGCGTGCCGCCGGAGCCGGTCACGGCACAGGTAATGAAGACCTCGCGGTTCATCGCAAGCGGCATCTTGATCCTCCCAGATTCGATCGGCCATGCATGCCACCCAGAAGCGGGAGCCGACATTGGCACGGCATGCATAGGAATTCACCAAGAATGCCCGACTTGCCGGAAACTGTTTTGCGTTTTACGAAGCTCTCATGATCAAAAGCGAAAAGCCGGCCATCTTTCGGTCCGAGCGCGAGACGCTCAAGGTGACGTTCCTCGTGTTCTCGGGGTCCTCGATCATGTGCGTGGCCTCGGCGGTCGACCCGCTGCGCGCCGCCAACCGTATCTCGGGCGAGACGCTGTTCGACTTCAAGCTGGTCTCGGTCACGGGCGAGGCGCCGGTCACGACATGCGGCCTTCCCGTTGCTGTCAGCGGCCGCTTCGACGCGGCCGAGGCCACCGACATGCTGGTCGTCGTCGCCGGCTTCGGCACGCAGAACTATGCCACGTCGGCGCTGCTTGCCGGCCTGCGCCGCGCTGCTCGCGCCGCACGCGCCTGTGGCGGCGTCGAGGCGGGCACCTGGCTGGTGGCGCGCGCCGGCCTGCTCGAGGGCCGCAGCGCTACCACGCATTGGGAAGACATGGAGGATTTCTCCGCCGCTTTCCCGGGCGTCGATGTGCGGCCGGACCGCTACGTCATCGACGGGCCGGTCTTCACCTCCGGCGGCGCCTCGCCGACCTTCGACCTGATGCTGCATCTGGTCCGCACGAGGCTCGGCATGGCCGCCGCGCTCGATGTGGCGAGCGTCTTCATCTACGATCAGGCGCGAGCCGCGACCGACGCGCAGCCGCTGGTCTCGCTCGGCCGGCTCGACGGCTACGATCCTAGGCTTGCCCAGGCGATCCGGCTGATGGAAGCGCATGTCGACCAGCCGCTCACCATCGACGCCGTGGCCAAACGCGCCGGCGTCACGGCAAGAACGCTGGAAAGCATTTTTCGCAAGTCGATCGGCGAGACGCCGGGCGCCTATTATCTGAGGCTGCGCCTCAGCGCCGCCCGCCGCCTGGTGGTGGATACGCGCATTGCCATGGCCGACATTGCCGGACGTACCGGCTTTTCCTCCGCCGCGGCATTTTCCAGGGCATTTTCAAGAGCTTTCGGCGAGGCGCCGGTCAGGCTGCGGCGCGGTTGAGAATCCAGTCTGTCGCGGCGGCGAGGTCATCGACCAACGCCGTGGGAGCCGGATCGAATCGCGTTTCGTCGCCGGGGCGGTATTTGCCGGTCCGCACGAGCAGCGCCGCGCCAAGCCCGGCGCTGAGCGCGCCAGCGACATCGCTCTCCGCGTCGTCGCCGACCATGACCGCATCGGTCGCAGGGCAGTTCAAATCGGCGAGCGCCGAAAGGAAAAAATCCGCCGACGGCTTGCCGAGCACGACTGGGCTTCGGCCGCTGGCGAATTCGAGAGCCGCAACGAAGGCGCCGGTGTCGAGGCTGAGTTGGCCATCCGCATCCTTGAAGGTGCGGTTGGTGGCCAAAGCCACAAAATCGGCACCGGCGGATAACTCGCGGAAAGCACGGTTGAGGCTGGCGTAGCCGAATGCCTCGCCGGCATCGCCCACGACGACCGCCTTGCTGCTTCCTCCCTCCAGACCCGAAAACTCTGCTTCGAGATCGGGATGGACGAGCAGATGCGGCTGGCGGCCATGCCTGCGCAACCATTCGATCGCAGCCTGCGCTGGCGTCAGCAATTCTTCATCCGCAACTTTGATGCCCATGGCGGCAAGTTGCGCGACGATCTTGCTGCGCGGTGAGCGTGTCGTGTTGCTGACGAAACGCAGCGGCAAGGCGGCATCGCGCAGACGCTTAATTGCCTTCGCCGCTCCCGCTATCGGGGTGTCGCCATCACAGACGACACCCAGAAGATCCAGGAGCACCGCGCGTATCATAGACGCAGGATGAAGAAACAGTCTGCGTTCGTCAAACCGCGGAAGGATCGGGCCGTGGAAGTATCGGGCCGCGGAGGAATCAGGCCAAGAAAGAAGCAGCCGTGGAAGGATCAGGCGGCGTCACGGCCTTCGCCGACGATGCGCGTGCGCATGCTCTTGGCCAGCGCCGTTTCCAACCGCGCGGCGACCGCGCGGTCCCATTCATTGGTCTTGCGGCCGCCGTCTTTCGAATGCGGCAACGCCATCAGCCGGTCGATGATCGATCCGGTTTCGCCGGACGAAAGCAGGGCGTCGATTTCGCGTTCATGCTGCATATCGGTTCGCCTCCTTCTTCTTCACCCGCCACAGGAGCCACGTTTATACGAGTTCCGTGACGGCTGTTTGAAGGCAAGAGCGGGGCGATTGAGGGGCGGCTCGGGGCAAAACCTTGTCGTGAAGTTCTGCCCCGCGCGAATGCAATACGGTCGGGCATTCCGCCTGAGCGATCAGACGTAGCGGTTGACGATGTTCTCCAGCAGTTCCTGCCGGCCGGAGCGCGGCTGCGGCTCGATCTTCTCCTTCACCACGCGCTCGGCGATCTCCTCCAGCGTGCGCTCGCCCGAGAGCATCGCCTTGCCTTCGGCGGTATTCCAGCCGGCATAGCGCTCGGCGAGCGGGCCGGACAGCGCCTTGTCCTCGATCATCTTGGCCGCCGCCTTGAGGCCGCGCGCGCAGGCATCCATGCCGCCGATATGGCCGATCAGGAGGTCGTCCGGGTCGAGCGACTGGCGCCTGAGCTTGGCGTCGAAATTGGTGCCGCCGGTCTTGAAGCCGCCGCCCTGCAGGACCTGGTAATAGGCCAGCGCCATTTCCGGCACATTGTTGGGGAACTGGTCGGTGTCCCAGCCCGACTGGTAGTCGTTGCGGTTCATGTCGATCGAACCGAAGATTCCGAGTGCATTCGCCAAAGCCAGCTCGTGCTCGAAGGAATGGCCGGCAAGGATCGCGTGGCCCTGCTCGATGTTGAGTTTTACTTCCTTCTCCAGCCCGAAGCGCTTGAGGAAGCCATAGACGGTGGCGACGTCATAGTCGTACTGGTGCTTAGTCGGCTCCTGCGGCTTCGGCTCGATCAGGATCGTGCCCTTGAAGCCGATCTTGTGCTTGTAATCGACGACGAGGCTGAGGAAGCGGCCGGCCTGCTCCTGCTCGCGGGCAAGGTCGGTGTTGAGCAAGGTCTCATAGCCCTCGCGCCCGCCCCACAGCACATAGTTCTCGCCCTTGAGCTTCTTGGTGACGTCGATGCAACTCTTCACCGTCGCCGCAGCATAGGCAAACACATCCGGATCGGGATTGGTGGCTGCGCCCGACATGAAGCGGCGGTGCGAGAAAAGGTTCGCCGTGCCCCAGAGCAGCTTGACGCCGGTCTCTTCCATTTTGGTTGCGAAATAGTCGGCGATCTCGTCGAGGCGCGCGGCGCTCTCCGAAAAATCCTTGCCCTCCGGGCGTACGTCTGCATCGTGGAAGCAGAAATAGGGCGCGCCGAGCAGCGCGAACATTTCGAAGGCGACGTCGGCCTTGAGCTTGGCCAGTTCCATCGTGTCGATGCCGCCCGACTTGGCGAACCAAGGGCGGTCGAAGGTCTGGCCCCCGAAGGGGTCGCCGCCCGGCCATGCGAAGGAATGCCAATAGGCGACGGCGAAGCGCAAATGGTCTTCCAGCCGCTTGCCGGCCACCACCTCGTCGGGATTGTAGAACCGGTAGGCCAGCGGATTGGTCGACTCCGGCCCTTCATATTTGATCTTCTTGATGTCGCCGAAAAATCCGCTGCTCATGGTTTCCTTCCTCTCCGGGTGCTTTGCCTGATTACCTCAGGCGTAATTGGTTTCGCTCTTGCGGGGCGCGAAAAGCGTCATGTCGAAACGATCCAACGAAGGAACATGACAATGACCGACCTCAACACGATCGCCCGTAACTACATCGCCGCCTGGAACGAGAGCGATGTGGCCCGCCGCAAGGCGCTGCTCGACGCGGCCTTCACCAAGGATATCAGCTATCGCGACCCGGTCATGCAGGGCGACGGCCATGCAGGCGTCGCGGCACTGATCGACGGCGTCCAGCAACGCCTCGTCGGCTTCCGCTTCTCGCTGAAGGGCGAGCCGGACGGTTTCGGCGACAATATCCGCTTCTCGTGGAATCTGGGACCGGAAGGCAGCGAGTCCGTCATCGAAGGCACCGACATTGGCGTTATCGAGGATGGTCGCCTGAAGAGCGTCACCGGGTTTTTGGACAAGGTGCCGGCGCAGTGAGGCTAAATTAGGAGGAGCGGTGCGCGTCCCCTCCCTCTGGCCGGCCGGCCATCTCCCCCTCAAGGGGGGAGATCGGGTGTCGAGTCGGCTTTCGCTAATCTCCAGCATTGCAGGAATGCGCGGGGCGTCCCAACTGCCAATCTCCCCCCTTGAGGGGGAGATGCCCGGCAGGGCAGAGAGGGGGGCCTCGCGCATAGTCACGCGATTACCGCCCTTATCGCCGGGTAGAGCGCGCGATACCTCTGATAGGCATCAGCATAAGCACCACCAAGCCCTGCATCCGGCTCGATCGTCGCATCCGTAGCCGGCGCGGTGCAGACGGCAAGCGGATCGGCGCCGGTCTCGGCGATCAACCCCAACCGCGCCGCGCCGAAGGCGGCGCCGAAATCGCCGTCGGCGGGAATATCGACCGGCACCTGCAGCGCGGTGGCGATCGCCTTCAGCCAATAGCGCGAGCGCGAGCCGCCGCCGATCGCGGTCACCCGGCTCAGCGTCGTGCCGGCCGTCTTCAGCGCTTCGAGACTGTCGCGGAAGGCGAAGGCGACGCCTTCGAGCACCGCCTGCGTCAGCGCGGCCCGGCTCGATTGATGCGCCAGGCCGGTGAAGGAGCCGCGGATGGCGGAATCATTGTGTGGCGTGCGCTCGCCCGAGAGATAGGGCAGGAAGGTGACGCCCGTCGGCGCCTTCAGCATATCGCCGAGTTCACGCGTGAGGTCGCCGGCGCCCTTTCCGGTGATCTCCGACAGCCAGTTGAGCGAATCGGTGGCCGACAGGATCACGCCCATCTGGTGCCAGGTGTCGGGCAGCGCATGACAGAACGTGTGCACCGCGCTTTCCGGATTGGGCAGATAGGAGGCGTTTGCCGCAAAGAGCACGCCCGACGTGCCGAGCGAGACGAAAGCATGCCCGGCGCCGACCGTGCCCATGCCGCAGGCCGAGGCCGCATTGTCCCCGGCGCCGCCGGCAATTGGAATTCCCGCCGCGATGCCCCATTTCGACGCGAGCTCGTTCCGCAAGGCGCCGGCCTTGGCCGTGCCTTCGACCAGCGACGGCATGTGCTTCTCGTCGAGCGATGTCGCCGCCAGCAGTTCCGGCGACCAGCGGCGCTTGCCGACATCGAGCCACGAGGTGCCGGCCGAATCCGACATTTCGGAGATGTGCTCGCCGGTCAACCAGAGCCGCAAATAGTCCTTCGGCAGCAGCACTTTGGCGACGGCGGCGAAGGTCGCGGCTTCGTGTTCTTTCACCCAGGCAAGCTTCGGCGCGGTGAAGCCAGGAAAGACGATGTTGCCGGTGAGCTTGCGGAAGCGCGGATCGGCATCGAGCGCCGCCGCCTCGACATGGCTGCGCGTGTCGTTCCACAGGATGCAGGGGCGCAGCACCTTGTCCGAGGTATCGAGCAGGGTGGCGCCATGCATCTGGCCGGAAAGGCCGATACCCTTGACCGCGGCAAGCTCCTTCGGGTGCGAAGCGTTGAGTTCGGCAATCGCCGTCTCGCAGGCCTCGATCCAATGCGCCGGATCCTGTTCCGACCAACCGGGATGCGGCCGCGAGACGTCGAGCGAGCCATGGCCGGAGCCGATGACTTTCTGGCCATCGTCGATCAGCAGCGCCTTGACGCCCGAAGTGCCCAGGTCGAGGCCGAGATACATGATTTCCTCCCATTGCCATTAATTTTTTCGGATCTCGAAAAAATCTGGCTCGGCAGTTTTTAAGACAAGATCCGCTTGGGGTCAATTCTCGGACAAATCGGATGCGCGGCGTAAGAACAGCGCCGACAGCGGGCTGTCGGGCCGGGCGAGCCGCCGTTCAGCCGTCAGCGCCCGCGCCAGCGCCGTATCGCCGGCGCGCAACGCGGCCTCGATCAGCGTCAGGTCGATCACGTCGCGCTGCGCATGGCTGCCGCCGAAACGGTGCGCGATCGAGCGGATCGGCCGGATTAGCCGCACGGCCTCGCCGTAGTTCCCTTCGCCAAAGGCCTTGATCGCAAGCGTCAGCGGGTGGCCGACATCGCGCGTGAAGGCGGCATTGTCGTCGCTGCCGCGCATCGCTTCGCGCTGCGTCTCGAGCAGCGTTTTCGCCGGCGCCTCCAGCCCTGCCCCGACAAAGGCCATCATCGCATGCGCGTCGTTGAAGGCGTAATTGCCGGCGGCGGCTTTCGGCATCCAGTTGGCGGCAAGCGTCGCCCAACGGTCGCCGACATCGACGCCGCCGAGAATGAGGCGCCACAGGATGGCCGAGGCATCGACCATGTTGAGCGCCAATGTCGAGCGGTCGCCGTAGATCGGCCCGTCATAGAGCTTGAGCACCTCGTTCGTCTCGCCGAGGTCATAGTGGAACAGCGCCAGATGCCACCAATTGTGGATTTTTAGGAAGCTGTCCGTCGACCATGAGCCGGGATTGGCCAGCATCCAGGCGATGCCGTCTCGTTGCCGGCTCTGCATTTCCATGACATGCGCGACCGCATGCTGCGCCCAGCCGTCGCGCGGTTCGATCTCGATGGCTTCTCGGCCCAAGGATTCGGCACGGGCGTAATCGCCCATTTCCTCCAGCCCGAAGGCCTGCATGCCGAGAATGGCGTGGTAGCCCGGCATGTCTTTCTGCCAGGCCGGCAGCGCCCGGCCGATGCGGTCGCGCAGCATGCGCGCATTGCCGGTGAAAAAATCGATCTGATGCCCGACCTGCAGCGCCAGCGCATCGCGCGGATTGTCGATCGCGATGTCCTCCAGGATACGGGCGGCTTCATGCCATCGCCCTTCGGCGAGGTTGCCAAGCGTCGCGACATGCGCCGCTTCGCGCGCGGTGGCGGCAAGGGGCAACGCCGCCTGATGGCTCGATCGGGCGACCGCCATCGCATCCCGCTCGGTGGCGAGGCCGAACAGATAGCCCTTGAACACATGCGCCATGACAAATGTGGGGTCATCGGCAATAGCGCGGTCAATGGAGCCGACCGGGTCGCCGATGAAGCATTGCAATTCATGCACGGCGCGGGCGTAGGACGAAAACCCGGCTTCGGTCGCGCCCGAGTAAGTCAGACCGAATGCGTCCTTCATAGCTTCAGTTGGCCGACCGCATCGCCACCGTGGCGATGCCGGCGCCGACCAGCAGCGTGCCGCCGGTGCGGTTGAAGATGCGGATTGCCTTCGGGTTGCGCACGATCGCCCGGGCCCTGGATGCGACCAGCGCGTAGCCGAAGGCGTTGGCGAAGGCCAGGGTCAGGAAGGTCGTCTCGAAGATCAGCATCTGCGTCCAGAAATCGGCATGCCGGTCGAGGAACTGCGGCAGGAAGGCGACGAAGAAGGTGATGCTCTTCGGGTTGAGCGCCGTCACCAGCCAGGCATGCGCCATCATCCTTGCCGCCGAGACCGCGTCGGTGCGGGGTTCCGCCTTCAGCGCGCCGCCGGCGCGGAACAGCTTTATGCCGAGATAGACGAGGTAGCCGGCGCCGATCACCTTGAGGACGGTGAATACGGTGGCCGACGCCGCGAGCAGCGCGCCGATGCCCAGCATCGACAGCGTCATGGCGGTGAAGTCGCCCAGCGCGACGCCGACCGCCATCGGCAGCGCGGTGCGCCAGCCCTGGCCAAGCGCGTAGGAGACGACCAGCAGGATCGTCGGGCCCGGAATGACAAGAAGGATGGAAGAGGCGGCAGCGAAGGCGGCCCAGTTTTCGAAGGACATTTCCCTGCTCCTTGAGCGCAAAGAAAAGGATAAATCCTGGGGTCGTCGGGAATGTAAAGGGGCCACCTGGAAAAATCTTCGGTGCCCGGGCCGCAGGCCCAGCGACCACCGCAACGGCCCGTTAGGGTTAAGTCCGGCTTCCGGTCCTTCACCCTTTTTCAACCATGACTGACGAAAATGCCTGCCATCCGGCCGGACCGTGCTTCCCGCCGGCAGCGTAGGGTTTGGTGCATGCGCGAGTTGCCGCAACGTCTGACGCCGCCTTCCGACGGCGCCGCAATCGATACCGAAATTCAGCTTTCCCGCCGCGCCGTGCTTTCGGGCGCGGGCGCCATCGCGCTGCTCAGCCTGGCCGGCTGCAGCACCACCGACACGCTCGACCTGCCGCAGATGCAGCTCGACAACACTGTCACCGGTTCCGTGCCGCCCATGCGCCCGGCGATCAGCGTCGACAGGAATGTCACCGGCCCCGATGTCATGTACGCCTCGCTCACCGATGGCGGCTTCCAGGTTCCGGCCGTGCCGTGGCAGAAGGTCAAGCCGCAGTTCCGCCGCCAGATCGTCGTCGACAAGACAGGCGAGGCACCCGGCACCATCGTCGTCCATCTTGAGGAGCGCATGCTCTATCTCGTCCAGCCGGGCGGCGACGCCATCCGCTACGGCGTCGGCATCGGCAAGGACGGCTTCCGCTGGTCGGGCCGCGCCAACATCCAGTATGGCCGCGAATGGCCGGTCTGGACGCCGCCGCCGGAGATGGTCCAGCGCAAGCCGGAACTGGTGAAATGGCAGGGCGGCCAGCCCGGCGGGCTCACCAATCCGCTCGGGGCGCGGGCGCTCTATATCTACCAGAACGGCAAGGACACCGGCTACCGCATCCACGGCTCGCCCGAATGGTGGAGCATCGGCCAGGCGATGTCGTCGGGCTGCGTGCGCCTGATCAACCAGGACATCATCGACCTCTACAGCCGCGTTTCCAAGAAGAACCCGGTCGTCGTGGTCTGATCTTTCCAGGCGACCTGTCCGGCCGCCTTTTCGCGATCCCGTTTCTTCCGTTGCGCGATGCCGCAAGACAGGCCAAGGTACCTGAAAACCTTCGCTTCGGGAGAAATCGAGCATGTCTGGAACCTTCGTCATCGCGCAGGGCGGCGGCCCGACCGCCGTCATCAACCAGACGGTCGTCGGCGCCACGCTGGAAATCCGCAAGCGCCATCCCGGCGCCAAGGTGCTGGGATCGCTCCATGGCGTGCGCGGCATCCGCGACGGCAATTATGTCGATCTCTCCGCCATCCCTGAGGACCGGCTGCGGCTGATCGCCGGCACGCCAAGCGCCGCCCTCGGCTCGACCCGCGACAAGCCGGACGCCGCCTATTGCGAGGTCATCCTCAACGGCCTGAAAAAGGCCGGCGCCGACGCCTTCATCTATATCGGGGGCAACGACACCTCGGGCACGCAGCAGATCCTGACCGATGCCGCCGGCGGTTCGATCGCCTTCGTGCACGCGCCTAAGACCATCGACAACGACCTCGAGGAGAACGACCACACGCCGGGCTTCATCTCGGCTGCCGAATTCGTCGCCGGTGCCTTCCTCTCCGTCGACCTCGATTTCCGCGCCCTGCCCGGCATCTATGTCGGCATCGTCATGGGCCGGCATGCCGGCTTCCTGACCGCCGCCGCGGCCGCATGGCAGCTCGATCCCGACAGCGGGCCGCATCTGGTCTACGTGCCGGAGCGCGCCTTCTCGGCGAAGCGCTTCATCGAGGAAGTGCGCGAAAAGCTGGACCGCCACAAGCGCTGCATCGTCGCTGTCTCGGAGGGCGTCAGCACTGCCGACGGCAAGGCGCTGGTCGAAAGCCTGGTGCCGCCGGAAAAGCTGGAGCGCGACCAGCACGGCAACGTCAAATTGTCGGGCAGCGACCTGCCGGCGGCGCTCGAACGGGCTTTGGCCGAAGGTCTGCCCGGCAAGCGGGCGCGGGTCGACGCGCTGGGCTACATGCCGCGCGGCTATGTCGGCGCGATCAGCGCCGTGGACGCCAAGGAAGCCTTCGACGCCGGCGCTTTCGCGGTTGCTGTCGCAGGCGAAGGCGGCGGCTCGGTCGCGCTGCAATATGACGGGTCGAAGACGGTGTTGAAGAAGGTGCCGCTGAAGGCGGTGGCCGGCAAGACCCGCCATATGCCCGACGATTTCATGAAGCCGGACGTCAACCAGCTTTCGGACGCCGGCATGGCCTATCTGAAGCGGCTGGTGCCGGAAAAATACAAGGTCGGGAAGCCGTTCGTCTGATGGGCGGCGGCCCGATGCCCGAGCTTGAGGTTGGCGACTGGTTCGACAAGGCGAAAGTCGATGCCGGCACGACGATGCTGACCGAGCCTTTCGTGCATGAATTCGTGCGCGCCAATATGTGGCATCTGAAGGGCCGTGACGCCGATCTGCTGGTCGATACCGGCATGGGTATCCGCCCGCTGGCGCCTGAGATCGACACGCCGCCCGGCAAGCCGCTCATCGTCGTCGCCACCCACATCCATCTCGACCATGTCGGCTCGCTGCACGAATTCCCGCTGCGTATGGGCCCGAAGATGAGCGCGGCGCAGTTCGACGGCATGAATGATGCCGTTACCTACGCCTACATGTTCCACAATCTCGACGGCGCGGTCTCGAAGCTGCCGGCGCCGGGCTGGAAGGCGGCCGATTACCGCATTCCTTCCGCGCCGCTGACCCGCACGCTCGATGAGGGCGATGTCGTCGATCTCGGCGACAGGGAATTCCGCGTGCTGCATCTTCCGGGACATTCGCCGGATTCCATCGCGCTGTTCGACGAGGCCGATGGCGTCTTCTTTGCCGGCGACGCCATCTATGACGGCATGCTGATCGACGATCTGCCGGATTCGGACCGCGCCGCCTATTGCCGCACCATGCAGCGCCTGCTCGACCTGCCGGTACGCATCGGCCATGGCGGCCATGGCCCGAGTTTTACCGGCCAGCGAATGCGTGAGATCGCCTCCGCTTATCTGCGCCGGAGAGAGCGGTTCGTAAGCGCTCTCTGAATTAAATCTTCGTAAGGTCATCCAATGGCCCTGATTCAGGCCATTCCGCACCCTAAATCCTGATTGTCGATCCGGCCGGCTCCCATGCAAGGCGAGGCAGGCAATCCCGGTCGCCGACACGCCAACGGATGCGTGCTTCGAGAGCCATCCGGGGCGCCGGATCAACCTCTCGCCCGGACAGAAACGACCATGTCACCCATGAACATTCTTCGCAGACATCGCGTCGCGGCCCTGTTGGGCGCTGCGCTGATCATTTCTCCCGTTATTGGTTCCTTTGCCGAGAGCACGAACAACGCCGGATTGAGCAACGCCGTCGCCACCACGCAAACTCCCGCCGCCGGCGTCACCGCGCCTAACGGCTCCTTCGCTCCCATCGTTGCCACCACAAAGCCGGCAGTCGTAACAGTCACAACAATGATGAAGGGCCAGCCGGACGCCATGAGCGAGGGTTCGCCCTTCGACGGCAACTCGCCTTTCGACGAATATTTCCGGCAATTCTTTGGCGACCAGGGCATGCCGATGCCCAAGACGCCGCCTCAGCGAGCACCACGTAGCGAGGCGCTCGGCTCCGGCTTCATCGTCAGCGCGGATGGCACAATCGTCACCAACAACCACGTCATCGACGGCGCCACCTCGATCAAGGTGACGCTCGACGACGGCACCGAGCTTCCGGCAAAGCTTGTCGGCCACGATGCGAAGCATGACCTGGCTGTGCTCAAGATCAAGGCAGACAAGCCGTTGCCGACCGTCAAGTGGGGCGATTCCAGCAAGCTGATGACCGGCGACCAGGTGCTGGCGATCGGCAACCCGTTCGGCATCGGCACCACGGTTACCGCCGGCATCGTCTCGGCGCGCGGCCGCGACCTCCATAGCGGGCCGTTCGACGATTTCATTCAGATCGACGCGCCCATCAATCACGGCAATTCGGGCGGTCCGCTGGTCGACATCCATGGCAATGTGATTGGCATCAACACCGCCATCTACTCGCCCAACGGCGGCAGCGTTGGCGTCGGCTTCGCCATCCCGTCGGACCAGGCCCAGAAAGTCGTGGCCAAGCTGATGAAGGGCGGCGACATCGAATACGGCTATCTTGGAGTTCAGATCCAGCCGGTCACACCCGATGTTGCCGGCGCCATTGGCCTCGACCATCCTGCCGGAGCCTTGGTCTCGTCGGTCACGCCGGGCTCGCCTGCGGCCAAGGCGGGCATTGAAGTCGGGGATGTGATCACCGGCTTTGGCGGCCAGGAGATCAAGGATCCGAAGGACCTGTCGCGCGCCGTTGCAGATGTCCCGCCCGGCAACAAGGAAACGGTCGATATCTGGCGTAAGGGCAAGGCGGTTCAGGTCTCCGCAGACGTCGGCCGCAACACCGACGAGGTGCAGACCGCCTCGAATGGCGAAGGCGGCAAGCCGTCGGCGGGCCAGGGCGTGCCGTCGCTCGGCCTCGGGCTGACCGACATCACTCCCGATATCCGGCAGGAGCTCAACCTTGCCGACAACCAGCACGGCGCCGTGATTGAGCGTGTCAATCCGGACAAGGCGGCTTCTGCAGCGGGCCTCCAGCCCGGGGACGTGATCGTCGGCGTCGACCAGACGCCCGTAAAGAACGCCAGACAGGCGAACCAGGCGATCGCCGAGGCAGCCAAGTCGGGCAAGAAGTCGGTGCTGCTGCTTGTCGATCGCGGCGACCAGCAAATCTTCGTCGCGGTCCCGTTCGCGGCCGGCTGACGACTTCGTGGCGACCTGCCGGTTGCAAGGCGGGTCGCCAAGATTTCTGTTGCCCCGGAAGGCGTCTTCGAGAACACTTCCCGCATCGTTCCACCGGTGCAGGAGGCGTCTCGATGGTCACGCGCGGCTTCTTTTCCGGACGGCGTCCTCCTTCCGACACCGACGCGCGCATCCCGCCGGGCCAGTACCTGGAACAGGGTTTCCCTGTTCTCTCGGCCGGGCCGACCCCGCGGGTGCGCACCGAGGATTGGTCCTTCACCTTGAAGCAGGGGCCGCGACCGCTCAAGAAATGGAACTGGGCCGAGTTCAACGCCCTGCCGCAGAGCAAGATGACGCGCGACATCCATTGCGTCACGGCCTGGACCAAGTTCAACACGCCCTGGCAAGGCGTGATGATCGACGACATCCTCGCCGATGCCGGCATCGAGCCGCCGACGGCCTACACGCTGGCGCTGTCTTTCGACGGCTATTCCACCAATGTGCCGACCAAGGACCTCGTCTCCGGCAAGGCGATGGTGGCGCTGCTCTATGAAGGCAAGCCGATCACGCCGGACCATGGCGGGCCGGCGCGGCTCCTGGTGCCGCATCTCTATTTCTGGAAATCGGCCAAATGGGTGAACGGGCTGCAGTTCACCGACCGCGACGAACCGGGCTTCTGGGAACTGCGCGGCTATCACATATATGGCGACCCCTGGCGCGAGCAGCGCTATTCCAGTGACCCGTGAGGGGCGATTTGTGAGCAGCAATCGATGAGTGCCGAGCCGTCGCCGCAATCGCCCTGGCAGGCAGCCACGATCACCCGCATCGAAAAGCGCACGCCACGCGTCACAAGTTTCTGGTTCCAGCTGTCGCGGCCCTTCGCCCATCTGGCCGGACAGCATGTCGACGTCAGGCTGACGGCGCCGGACGGCTATCAGGCGCGCCGTTCCTATTCCATAGCTTCCGCGCCGGGTGGCGGCGTCGAGCTCGCCATCGAGCGGCTCGACGACGGCGAGGTCTCGCCCTTCTTCCACGACGTGGCTGCCGTCGGCGACGAGATCGAGCTGCGCGGGCCGCTGGGCGGCCATTTCATCTGGGAGGAGAGCGACGGCGGGCCGATCCTTCTGGTCGGCGGCGGCTCGGGCATCGTGCCGCTCATGGCGATGGTGCGCCATCGTATGCTGCGCAACACGGCGGTGCCCGTTGTGCTGGTGTTCTCGGCGCGGGTCTGGGACGAGGTGATTTTCCGTGACGAGCTGATCGGCCTCGACGATCGCCGCGACGGATTCGATCTCGTGCTGACGCTGACCCGCGAACCGGCGAGACGGCCGTCCGACTATTCCCGACGCATCGACGCCCGCATGATGGTGCAGGCCGTCGAGCGCCTGCCGAAGGCCCCGAGGCTCGCCTATGTCTGCGGCTCGAACGCGTTCGTCTCAGCCGCCGCCGATGCCTTGATCGGCGCCGGCGTCCCGGCGGGGATTATCCGCACCGAGCGTTACGGTGTTTGATAGAAGAGCTTGGACTGCCGACCCCCAGCACCACGCCGCTGCCCCATCCGGCAGGAACCCCCTCGGTTATCAGCCAGAACGCGGATTGAAGCGAGCCGAATCGGCCCTTGGAACAGGAGCAGGATGGTTAATAGTATCGAAAAGTGACTGTTAGGGGATTCTAAAATCGAACTGAACGGTTCGTTTCTGTTGACGGTGCGTGCAGGACGTTGTGAACGCCGGTGCTCAGATACATTTGGTGAGCCAACTGTCGGATCCGAACAACGTGTTGATTAAGTTAGATAAAAATAGAGTCATAGGCATGCTTATGAAAACTTCAAGAGGCGGATTCATGGTCCAGACGGAAAAACTTCGTGATTGGAATCCGGCACTCGGCTCACCCAAATCAGCGCTGTCCGAACGACGCGATTTCATTCCCAAGACACGCCGCTAGACGGACGGAATATAAAGATACTGGAGTAGCAAAAATGAAAAAGATTGTTCTCACTGCCGCAGCCTTTCTGGCAATTTCCGGCAGCGCTTTCGCTGGCAGCGACAATTATGGTTCGCAGGCTGCAAATCCGCCGGCCACGGTTGATTCGTCGTACACCGCCTCGGTCCACAAGTCCGAACCGGCCGACCAGAAGCCTGTCACCACGGGCGCCGACCACAACCTTTTCGGCAACAACTAACAACCGACCTTGAACCGGCGGCGGACTAGCCCGCCGCATCGGTCGGATCACAAGATTCAGGAGCACTGAAATGAAGAAGATCGTTCTTGCCACGGCCGCCCTGCTGGCCGTTTCCGGTGCCGCTTTTGCGGGCAGCGACAATTACAGCAACAGTGGCGTCAACCAGCCTGCCCCGGCAGTCGACACCACCCGCACGTCGTCGATCAGCACCGACTCGCCTGTCTACAAGCTGCTGAACTCGTCGCGCGACGTACAGAAGTCGGCCCCTCAGGGCAGCGACCGCAACCACTTCGGCAACCACTGACAGCCGACCGTGATTTGAAGGAGAGAGCGGCGGGCTTGGCCCGCCGCTCTCTCCTTTGCCGGGAAAGCCAGCCTGCCGCTGGCCTCAGGCCGCTTTCGCTTCCTCGCGATGCAGCGTGAAGGAATGGCCGTCGGCATCGAAGATGTGCAGATCGCCGGCGCTGGCGTTGAGCCGCAGCGTCTCGCCGCGCTTGACCTCGACATTGCCCGGCAGTTTGGTCACCAGCGGCAGATCGGTGCGGCCGATATCGATATAGACGAGCTGAACCTCGCCGAGTTGCTCGATATAGTCGACCTTGCCTTCGAACAGATAGTCCGCACCTGTGGCGATCGCGAGATCCTCCGGCCGCACTCCGAAGCTGACCGCCGCACCATTCGCCGAGACGGGCGTCGCGATCGGCACCGTCGCCTTGCGGCCACCGACATGGCTGACCACGGTCGGATTGCCGGCCTTCTCGATCTTTGCCGGCAATATGTTCATCGCCGGCGAGCCGATGAACTGGGCGACGAACAGATTGCCTGGACGCTTGTAGAGTTCCATCGGCGTGCCGACCTGCTCGACAACGCCTTCCTTCAGCACCACGATGCGGTCCGCCAGCGTCATCGCCTCGACCTGGTCGTGCGTGACGTAGATCATCGTCGTGTTGGGCATCTGCTCCTTCAGCTTGGCGATCTCGATGCGGGTGGCGACGCGAAGTGCTGCGTCGAGGTTCGACAGCGGCTCGTCGAACAGGAACACCTTCGGGTTGCGCACGATGGCGCGGCCGATGGCGACGCGCTGGCGCTGGCCGCCCGACATCGCCTTGGGCAGGCGGTCGAGATACTTGGTCAGCTGCAGGATCTCCGCCGCCTGGCGCACCCGCTTGTCGATCTCGGCCTTGCTTTCCTTGCCGATCTTCATCGAGAAGGCCATGTTGTCGTAAACCGTCATATGCGGATAAAGCGCATAGGACTGGAATACCATGGCGATGCCCCGCTTCGACGGCGGCACGTCGTTCACCACCTCGCCGTCGATCTTCAGCTCGCCCGAGGTGATCTCCTCAAGGCCGGCGATCGACCTCAGCAAGGTCGACTTGCCGCAACCCGATGGCCCGACAAAGACGATGAACTCGCCCGATTTGATGTCGAGGTCGATGCCGTGGAGAATGTTGAGGTTGCCGTATGATTTCTTCACCTGGTTGAGCGTGACATCGGCCATGTTTTTCCTCTCCCGTTGATCTCTGTTTGCAAGTTCAGTCGATGCGTCCGAACCAGGCGCCGTAGCCGCCGAGGCGGACCGGCCCGCTGCCAGTCTGTCCCGAAAAGCCATGCCCGGGCAAGGGTTGCAGCGCGCCTTTGCCGAGATCGACCTCGGCGGGCTTGCTGCCGAGGTTGAAAGCGCAGACGATCCGCTCATTGCCCTCGCGGCGGGTGAAGGCGACGGTGTCGCCATCGCTTTCGATAAAGTCGATGTCGCCCTTGGCCAGCGCCGGATGCTGGCGCCGAAAGGCGAGGAAGCGGCGATAGTGCTCAAGCAGCGAGCTCGCATCGCCCTGTTGCACGTTGACGGCCTGCGACAGGTGCTTGCCCGGCACCGGCAACCAAGGCTTGGCCGTCGAGAAACCGCCATTCTTGGCGGCTGCATCCCACACCATCGGCGTGCGGCAGCCGTCGCGACCCTTGAACTCCGGCCAGAACCGGATGCCGTAGGGGTCCTGCAGGTCTTCGAACTTCAGCTCCGCTTCACCAAGGCCGAGCTCTTCCCCTTGATAGATGCATACGGAGCCGCGCAGCGACATCAAAAGCGCCGAGATCACCTTCAGATAGGCGGCCGGATCCGCCTCGTTGGCGGCCCAGCGCGAGGCGACCCGCATCACGTCATGGTTGGAGAAGGCCCAGCACGACCAGCCGTCGCTGGCAACCCGGCCGAAGGCCTCCAGCACCGCGCGCACTTTCGCCGCGCTGATCTTCTCCGGCGCCAGGAAGTCGAAGGAATAGCACATATGCACGCGCTTGCTGTCGGCGGTGTAGGCGGCCACCACTTCCAGACCGCGTTGCGAGTCGCCGACCTCGCCGACGGCGGCCTGCGCCGGATATTCGTCGAGAAGCGCGCGGAAACGCTCGAGGAAGCCGAGATTCTCCGGTCGGCTCTTGTCGTAGAGATGATCCTGGTAATTGTAGGGATTGACCGCGGGCGCCGTCTGGTCGTTGCGCTCTTCCGGCGGCAGCGGCGGATTGTCCTCCAGCCCTTGGCTGTGGAAGTAGAAATTGATCGTGTCCAGCCGGAAGCCATCGACGCCGCGCTCCAGCCAGAAGCGGGTGATGTCGAGCAGCGCGTCCTGGACCTCCTTATTGTGGAAGTTGAGGTCCGGCTGCTCAGCCAGGAAGTTGTGCATGTAATATTGCTGGCGGCTGGTGTCCCACTGCCAGGCCGAGCCGCCGAAGATCGACAGCCAGTTGTTGGGCGGCGTGCCGTCGGGCTTGGCGTCGGCCCACACATACCAGTCGGCCTTCGGATTGTTGCGGCTGGAACGGCTTTCCTTGAACCAGGGGTGGATGTCGGCGGTGTGCGACAGCACCTCGTCGATCATCACCTTGAGGCCCAGGCGATGGGCTTCCGCCACCAGCGCGTCGAAATCGGCCAGCGTGCCGAACATCGGGTCGACGTCGCAATAATCCGACACGTCGTAGCCGAAATCCTTCATCGGCGATTTGAAGAAGGGCGAGATCCAGATGGCGTCGACCCCAAGCGAAGCGACATAGGGCAGGCGCTGAACAATGCCCTTCAGGTCGCCGATGCCGTCGCCGTTCGAGTCCTGATAGGAACGCGGATAGATCTGGTAGATCACCGCGCCGCGCCACCAGTCGCGGTCGACGGCGGGGTCCGGTTGCGACGTCGCCTTCAAAGCCGATTGCATGTCTTCAACCTCCTTTCACCGAGCCGGCAAGCAGCCCGCGGACGAAATAGCGCTGCAGCGAGAAGAACACGAACAGCGGCACGATGATGGTGATGAACGCCGATGTGGTCAGGATCTCCCACTTGCCGCCGCGCGAGCCGAGCAGCGCGTTGAGCTTGGCCGTCAGCACGATCTGATCGGGCCCCGTGCCGAGGAAAACCATCGCCACCAGCAGATCGTTCCATACCCACAGGAACTGGAAGATCGCGAAGGAGGCAAGCACCGGGAAGGACAGCGGCAGCACGATCTTGACGAAGATCTCGAAGTCGCTGGCGCCGTCGATGCGCGCCGATTCCATGATCTCGCGCGGCAGGCCGGCGATATAGCTCCTGAGCAGGTAGATGGCGAAGGGCAGGCCGAAGCCGGTATGCGCCAGCCATATGCCGAGATAGGTCTTGGAGGGCACGCCGAAGAAGGCGCCGACGCCGTTATAGAGCCTGAGCAGCGGAATCAGCGACATCTGCAGCGGCACCACCA
Source organism: Mesorhizobium argentiipisi (SeqCode) (assembly GCF_037179585.1). Taxonomy (NCBI): domain Bacteria; kingdom Pseudomonadati; phylum Pseudomonadota; class Alphaproteobacteria; order Hyphomicrobiales; family Phyllobacteriaceae; genus Mesorhizobium; species Mesorhizobium argentiipisi (SeqCode). The sequence continues at coordinate 31,508 of NZ_JAPYKO010000030.1, read as the reverse complement.
GCAGGCCGATGATGACCGCGATCAGGAGCGCCCGGCCGGGAAAGCGCATCCAGGCCAGCGCGTAGGCGGCGAAGGCGGCGATCAGGATCGGGATCACGGTCGCCGGAATGGTCACCGTCAGCGAGTTCATGAACGAGCGGCCGATGCCTTCGGAAAACAGCACGGCGTCGTAGTTGTCCGTGGTGAATTTCGGCGGCGCCGAGGAAGCGAAATAGACGCGCTGGCCGCGGTCGCCCTCGAAAGCCTTCGGTGACGACAGCACGAAGCCGCCGTCGGCATTCATCTGCAGTGTGACGCCGTCATTGAGGTCGGCAACCGATCCCGCCTTGTACTGCGTCGGCGCCGAAGATTTTACGCCGAATGCGCTGATCTCGCGCTTGGGGCCATCGCCGAAGATGTTGCCCTCGATGACGTATTTGCCGTCCTTCTGGGTTTGCGCCGACGCGCCCGGCAACCGTCCTGCCTCGCTCTGGCTGGAACTGGCAAAGGAGTTCCACCAGCCCGACGCAACGATCTGGTCCTTGTCGCGCAGCGACGAGACGAGAATGCCGAGGGTGGGGATTGTCCAGATCGCCACGAAGACGAGCACGGCGATATGGACGCCGAAGCGGCCGATAAAGGACTTTCCGGTCTTGGTCGCCATCTCAGTGCCCTCCCGTCTCTTTGTTGGCCTGGCGGATGTTCCAGACCATGATCGGGATGACCGCGATCATGATGATGATGGCGATGGTCGCGCCGCGGCCGAAATCGCCGCCGCCCCGGAACATCCAGTCGAACATCAGATTGGCGAGCACCTGGGTGTTCCACTGGCCGTTGGTCATGGTCAGGACGATGTCGAACACTTTGAGCACCAAGATGGTGATGGTAGTCCACACCACCGCGATCGTGCCCCAGATCTGCGGCACCATGATCTTCCAGAAGATCTGGAAGGGATTGGCGCCGTCGATCACCGCGGCCTCCAGCGTCTCCTCGGGAATGCCGCGCAGCGCCGACGACAGGATCACCATGGCGAAGCCGGTCTGGATCCAGATCAGGATGACCATCAGGAAGAAATTGTTCCAGAACGGCAGCGATATCCACACCTGGGGCTGGCCGCCGAAATACTGGATGATGGCGTTGATCAGGCCGATCTGCACCTGACCCTCGCCGCGATACTCGTAGATGAATTTCCAGATCACGCTGGCGCCGACAAAGGAGATCGCCAGCGGCAGGAAGATCAGGCTCTTGGCGATGGTGCCCCACCAGATCTTGTCGGTGAGCACGGCGATGATCAGGCCGAGGAAGGTGCAGGCGGCCGGCACCACGGCCAGCCACAATAGGTTGTTGAAGATCGAGTTGCGCAGATCGTGATCGCCGCCCGCCCATTCATAATTGGCGAGCCCGACGAAACTGGTGCCGCCGCGGTCGAAGAAAGAGAGCCACAGCGTCGCGACCACCGGGTAGATCAGGTAGACGGCAAGGATGATCAGCGCCGGGCCGACGAACAGCCACGGCCGGACATATCCCTGCCGGCGCAGATTGTTGATGGCGGCGGCGCCGGATACCCCGCGTGAGGGGAAAATGAGGTCGAGCAGTCTGTTGGCGCCCCAGAAATAGGCGACACAGCCGCCGACGCCGATGATAATGACGAATATGGCCGAGAAAATCTGAGCCGCCATGGGTCCCTCTCCCTGCGCATGACCGCCCAGCCGGGGCTGGCGATCAGATGCACCGACTTTCGGTTATTCGGAACAATCGAACGCGAAGGCTTCCGGCGTGGCCGCCGGTCGGACCCGGGCCGTGGCCCGGATCCGGTTGGAGGATGAGGAGGATTTCAGAGCAATTCAAGGAGAAGCGGTAACGGTTAGGTTCGGCGACTTCGCCGTAGGCTTCCGCCCCGGATTGCGTATAAAATCTGGGTCGCGCGGCGACCTATTTGATGCCGTCCCAGCTTTTCTGGATGTCGGCGGCGACGTCCTGCGCGGACTTGCCGCCGACCAGGTCGACCATGCCGGTCCAGAACGAACCCGCGCCGATCTTGCCGGGCATCAGGTCGGATCCGTCGAACCGCACCGTCGTGGCGCCGACCAGGATCTCGCCCTGCTTCTTCAGCGCCTCGCTGCCATAGGCATCCTTGTTGGCCGCCTTGAACGGGGTGACAAAGCTCTTCTGCGCCATCCACAATTCATGTGCGAGCGGCATTTCGAGGAACTTGATGAACTCGCGCGAGGCCTTGGAATCCTTGGTGATCATCACCAGCGTTCCGGCCACTTCCAGCGGCGTGCCCAGTTCCGGCTTGGAGGCGTAAGGCGGGTAGGGGAAGAAATCGGCGTCCTGGCCGAGCTTCACGTTTTCCGGGAAGAAGGACGGGATGAACGATGCCTGATGGTGCATGTAGCACTTGGGCGGCACGGTGAAGAGGCCTTTCGGACTGTCTCGGAAGTCGGTCGCCGCAACCGCCTTGGCGCCGCCGTCCACCATCTTGTCGTCGGTGGCGATCTTGCCGAAGATATCGATGGCGTTGACTACGGCCGGATCGGTGAACGGGATCTCGTTCTTGACCCACTTATCGTAGACCTCCGGCGGCTGCGTCCTCAGCATAATGTCCTCGACCCAGTCGGTCGCCGGCCAGCCGGTGGCGCCGCCCGAACCCAGCCCGATGCACCAGGGCTTGCCGCCATCGGCGATGATCTTCTTTTCGAGATCGGCGAGCTCTTCCTGGGTCTTCGGCACCTTGTAGCCGGCCTCGTCGAAATTGTCGGGCGAGTACCAGACCAGCCCCTTCACGTCGATCTTGTAGGGAAAGGCGTAGAAGCCCGGCTTGCCGTCCTTGCCATTATAGGTGCCGAGCTTGGCCCAGGAGTCGCCGGCGGCGTAGTTTTCCTTGATCCAGGCCGCGACGTCGTCGCCCAGCGGGGTGAGCACGCCCTTGGAAGCAAGATCCTGGATGAGGCCGGGCTGGGGCAGGACGGCGATGTTGGGCGGGCTGCCGGCCTGGGTGTCGATGACGATCTGCTGCTCATAGTTCTCGGACGAGGAATATTTCACGTCCGCGCCGGTCGCTTCCTGGAAATAGTCGAGAACGGAACGGACAAGCGCCTCGTCCTCGCCGCGCCACGGTCCGAAGATCGTCAGCGTCTCGCCTTTGAGGTCGACCTTCTTGAGGTCGTCGTAGTTCGCCCAATGAAATTTCGAATCCTCGCCCGGCTTGAACTTCAGTTCGGCTTGCGCCGGCAGGCTGAGGGTGAGTGCCGCGAACGCCGCACCCAAGAGAAGCATTTTCTTCATCGCAAGTCCTCCCAGTGGTCACAAACAGGACGAAACCTCCATTTCGTCCGCCGACGCCCGCGGAACTGTGACTCAACGAAAGGGCAACCGCAACCTTTCGAAGAGACTTCCAAAGCGCTTTGGCTATTTTGATCTCGCCATTGAATCGCCGGAGAGTCAAGGGGGAGAGTTCGTTAATCGATTTAAATCCCACGGGATCGGCTGCGGAAAGTGCACCGCAGCATGCTTTTTTGGCGCTGCAGCAGCAATTTTACTTCAAACTACGCGGGCAGACCTCTAAAGTCCGGTTGTACTTGACGGCTTTGCCAACAATCATCGGATCGATCCAAATTTGAAAGCGCTTTGAGGTTGGAGGCCTCCGATGAACCTCAAGCAACTCTCGCATATGCTGTCGCTCTCGCAAACCACGGTGAGCCGGGCGCTGAACGGCTATCCCGAGGTCAATGAGGAAACCCGGCGCCGGGTGATGGATGCCGCCAAGCGCCACGGCTATCGGCCGAACCCCAGCGCGCGCCGGCTCGCCACCGGCAAGTCGGGAATGATCGGTTATGTGCTGCCGACGGGTGCGGCCGTCGACATCGATCCGCACTTCGTCGAATTCCTTTCCGGTCTCGGCGACTATGCCCGTTCGCACGAGCTCGACCTCGTGCTGTCGCCCGCCGATGCCGACGATGAGGAAACGACCTACCGGCGCATCGTCGCCAACCGCCAGGTCGACGCCGTTTACCTTTCCTCGCCGCGTCCGGCCGACAAGCGGCTGGCGCTGGTCAACACGCTGGGCATTCCCTTCATCGTCCATGGCCGCAGCGAAGGTTTCGACTTCGACTATCCCTATCTCGACATCGACAATGAGGGCGCCTTCCACGAAGCGGCGCGCCTGCTGGTCCAGCTTGGCCACAAGCGCCTGGCGCTAATCAACGGCAACGAGCGCGAGACCTTCGCCATCCACCGCGAGCGGGGCATGCGCCGCGCGCTTGCCGCGAGCGGGCTGACGCTCGGCGAACGCCACATCTGCTCGGTAACCATGACCGAGGAAAACGGCTACCGCGCCGCCCGCCGCCTGCTCGAGGAGGCTGAGCCGCCGACGGCGATCGTCTGCTCCAGCCTGATCATGGCGCTGGGCGTCGTGCGCGCGGTGCGCGATCTCGGCCTCGCCATTCCGGGCGACCTCTCGCTGATTGCCCATGACGACGTCTTCCCGTGGCTGCGGCCTGAGAATTTCCCGGTGCCGCTGTCGACGACACGCTCCTCGATCCGCCTCGCCGGCGCGCGTGTGGCAGAACGGCTGGCGGCGCGCATATCGGGACTGGAAGAGGGCGCGCGCGGCGAGGTCTGGCCGGTGGATCTGGTGGTGCGGGGATCGGTGGCGGGAGCGCCGGTATAGGGCCCAATCCTACAGCCTCGCCTCCGCCGCCTTCCGGGCTACCGTCGTGGGACAACGGTCCGCCTTCGGCTGCTCCTGATGTTGGACCGTGACAACCGGTAAGCCAGAGCGGTCAACCGGTTCTGCAGAGTACGCCTTTTGCTGACATTCCCGTTCACCGAAGCGGATCCAATCCAATATCCTGGGCCGCCGCCGAAGACGTCGCAGGTGGTGATTGTCGGTGGCGGCATTATCGGCGTAACGACGGCCCTTTTCCTTGCCTCTCGCAACATTCCGGTGACGCTGCTGGAAAAAGGCCGCGTCGCAGCCGAACAGTCCTCGCGAAACTGGGGCTGGATCAGAAAGCAGGGACGAGACGCGGATGAACTGCCGATCGTCATCGAGGCTTCTCGCCTGTGGCGGCAACTGGCCGATGAATGCGGCGAAGACATCGGGCTAAACCAGACGGGCGTGACCTACCTGGCGAACTCCGACAAGGACATGGCCAAGTTCGAGGAATTCATGAAGATCGCCGCGATCCATGAACTCGACACGCGCCTTCTGGACGCTGACGAAACCGCAAAACTCATCAGCGGCATGTCGCGCAGGTTCAAGGGTGCGATGACGACACCCTCCGACATGCGCGCCGAGCCTTGGTTGGCGGTGCCGGCGCTCGCCAGGCTTGCCGTGCGAAAGGGCGCCAGGATCGTCGAGAACTGCGCGGCGCGCGCTCTCGAAATCTCGGCCGGCAGGGTCAAGGGCGTGTGGACCGAGGCGGGATATATCGAGACCTCCAGCGTGCTGGTCGCGGGCGGCGCCTGGTCATCCCTCTTCTTGCGAAGACACGGCGTAGCCATCCCCCAGCTCAGCGTCAGAGTAACCGTAGCTGCCACAGAACCCATGCCTGAGGTCTATTCAGGTGCGGCGGCCGACGACCACATCGCTTTCAGGCGCAGGCAGGATGGCGGATACACGCTCGCCGCAGGTGGCAGCCACTTGCTTTACCTAGGCCCCGACGCATTCCGGCACGCCACGCAATACCTTCCCGCCCTCAGGGACAATCCGTTCGGAACACGCTATTTTCCGTTCGCTCCATCGGGCTACCCCGATGGCTGGTCGACCCCGCGCGATTGGGCGCCGGATTCCGCAAGCCCTTTCGAAAAAATGCGCGTGCTCAACCCGGCCCCTGAGCCCGCCGGTCTGCGTTCGGTGGAACACAATTTCAAACGCCTGTTTCCACAGTTCGAATCGGTTCGCTTGAAGGCCGGCTGGGGCGGTATGATCGACGCGATGCCCGACGTCGTCCCCGTCGTGGATCAGGTGCGGGCAGTCGGCGGTCTTTTCGTCGCAACGGGCATGAGCGGCCACGGATTCGGCATCGGGCCCGGCATCGGTCGCGTCGTCTCCGACATGATCCAGGGAAATGAAACCGGGCACGATCTCAGCCGTTTTCGACTGTCGCGTTTCTATGATGGAAGCCCTGTCCGGCTAGGTCCGGCTCTTTAAATGGGCAACTGGTTGTTCCCATCTCGGCGATCGGCATAGTCGACTGCCTGGACTCACTCCTTCGCCGCTCCGGCCGCCTTGATGTCCAGCAACCCATAGCCGAAGTCATTGTCCCGCCCCTTAGGCCCAAGATCCTTGGCCGTCGCCGCCAGCGCCTTCTCGATGTCGTCGGCAGAGCGGTCGGGCGCGGCGTGGATCAGATTGGCGATGGCGCCGGACACGATCGCGGCGGCGAAGGAGGTGCCGGTGACGACGTCCGAGCCGGCGCCGCTCGGCGCCACCATCTCGACGCCCGGCGCCGAGATGAAGACATAGGCGCCGCGGTTGGCCTGCGGCATCAGCCCGTCCTTGGCGTCGGTGGCGGTCACCGCGATCACGCCGTCGAAGGCGGCCGGATAGCCATAGGGCGCTTTCGGTCCGTTGTTGCCGGCGGCGGCCACCAGCACCATGCCCATCGCCCGCGCATTGCGGCAGGCGGTGCCGAGCAGGTCGTTCTTCGGCCCGACGAAGCTCATATTGATGATGCGCACATTCTGCTCGGCCGCCCAGTCGAGCGCCGAGAGGATGACGTCCATGGTCGACTTGCCGCCTTCGAAGGCGCGCGCGTGATAGATCCTGGCGCCCGGCGCCATGCCTTCCAGCGGACCGACGCCGGCGATAAGCCCGTCGACAGAGGTGCCGTGGTCGCGCTTCTCGATCGGCACATTGGGCATGGCGTCGTATTGGCCGGCAATCACGCCGGCGAGCGCGGGATTGGTATCGTCGATGCCGGTGTCGATGACCGCTATGCGCACATTCTCGCCACTTGCCTGCTTGGCGTCGAGCGCGATGCGGTCGAAGGCATAGTTCGCGATGCCGGCCGCCTGCTGCAACGTGTAGATATGGTTAGGCTCGCGGCGCCGCGTGCGGCCGTCGGCGGCAAGCTGCGCCAGTACCACGCCGACGGGCCGCCCGTCGGTGATGCCGAAGCGCACCAGGGTCGCGCCGAGCAGCCGCGACTGGCGCTGCGAGCGCACCTGCAGGCCGAAGGAATTGGCGATCTGCTGTACGACGCCGGCGCCGCCGTCGACCGTCACCAGAACCTCGTCGGGCACGAACTCGCCGGCGATCGCGCGCGGCGGCTCCGCCAGGTTGAGGCCTTGCGGCACCGTGACCGGCCCGCTCGGCGCCGGAGCGGGTGGCGGCGTGTTGTTCGAACCGTTCGACGACGATGTTCCGTTGGACGGTGCCGGCGTTTGCGGGGCCGTGGGCGCCGGCGAGTTCGGAAAGAGATCGACGATCAGCGCCGGCAGGAGCACCGCGCCGCTTGTGGCCGGGCCCGACATCCCGGCGCCATTCTTGGCGCCGCCGTCCTTGTCGCAGCCGCCGGCCGACGTCGTGCGGTTCAGGCAATCGAGCTGCTTTTGCGTCAGATTGGGGTCGTTGGTCTGCGCGAAAGCGGGCGCGGCGACAAAAGCCGCCGCGAGGATCACCGCATGAAGAATGACGCTCGGCCTCGACGCAATTCCGGGCGGAAGGTTACGGCGAAGTCGCCGAGCCCGGCCGCGGCGCGCGTTTCCTGGAATTGGGTTAGCCGCCATCGGCCGGTTTCCTTCCCTGCACCACAGCCTCCGCGAAGGACTGGGCGGCAATAAGGCCGACAAGCTTGTCGTAATCGGCCGCCGTCCTGGCCGGGATCGCCAGGTGGAACACGCCGTCGGCGGTCGGGCCGCCGGCGATCTTCAACCCGTTCTGGCCGAGGAAGGCGGCGATATCGGCCATCTTCGCATCCGGCTTGAACTTCACCAGCACAAAAGGCAGCTTCGCCAGATCGTCCTGGGCGCCGGCCACCTCGAAATCGTTGCCCCTGCCGCCCGGCTGTTCGAAGGACTGCACGATGACCAGCGCAAGCAGCGCCGCGGCAGCCGCCCAGGCGACGCCGGCAGGCATTGCCGTCACCCGGCCGAAGACCTTTGCCAGCCAGGATTGGCCGGGCGCGCGCACCGGCCCGGCCTCGGCGTCGAGCGCCCTGGTAAAACGGCTGAGCGCATCGGCGGGCGGGCGGATCGCTTCGTTGGCGGCGGCGGTGCCGGAGAACTCGGCCTCGGCCTCGCCAAGGGCGGCAAGCGCCGCCGGATCGGTCGCCAGCCATTCCTCGACGGCCTCCAGCTCGGCGCCTTCCAGCGAGCCGTTCAGGTAGAACGGCAGCAGCATCTCCATCTCGTCGCGACGCGACATCTTTTCAGCGGCGCTCATGGCCATCCCCTGTCGTAACCGGCGGCCTTCAGGGCTTCGCCGAGTTTCTTGCGGGCATAGAACATCCTGGTTTTGACGGTCGCGGCCGGAATGCCGAGCACCTCGCCGATCTCGCTCACCGACTGCCCGTGGTAATAGGCAAGGTCGATCACCGTGCGGTGTTCCTCGGCCAAGGCATCGACGAAGCGGCGCAAGGCGGCTGCCTTGTCCTCTTTCATGGTCACGACTTCCGGCGTGTCGGCGCCGTCGGGAACCTGCGCCGCATCGTCGTCGTCGATCCAGTCTTCCTTCTTCTTGCGCAACATGGACAGCGCCTTGAAGCGGGCGATGCCGAGCAGCCACGTCGAGACTTCGGAGCGGCCCTCGAAGCCGGGCGCCTGCTTCCACAGTTCGAGAAAAACCTCGTTCGCGATATCGTCGGCCATCATTTCCGATCCCGTCTGGCGCGCCACGAAGCGGTAGATCCGCGCGTGGTGACGCATGAACAGGAGCCGAACGGCAGCCCGGTCGCCCTTCGCGACCCGGTCTACGAGCGCGCGATCGGTTTCGGTCGTCGCATTCATGGCCGGTCGAGCCGCCTGGCTCCTCGAAGCTCTGTCGCTGATCGGTCCAAAAAGGTTCACCCTCCGCCAAGGATTTCTTGGAGGCTAACTGAAGAAAGTGAGTGTTGCCAGAGGGCAGGGTTTCTCCTGCTCCCCTTGTGGGAGAAGGTGGATCGGCGCGATAGCGCCGAGACGGATGAGGGGTGTTCCAGCGGAGTGAGAGGTCGGCTTTCCCTGGGCACCCCCCATCCGTCGCCTTCGCGACACCTTTTCCCACAAGGGGAGAAGGCAAGGCCGCGTTTACCCCAAAAACACCTTGGCCTTCATCGTCGCAGGTATCGCCACACCAAGCCGGCTCAGCACTGTCGGCGCGAGCTGCAGCTGGTCGAGCAGCGTGTCGGCCTCAGGCCCCTTGGCCGGACCGAAATAATAGAGCGCGAAATCCTGCATCTCGTCGTCATGGCCGCCATGGTGGCCACGGCCGGTCTGACCATGGTCGGCCGTCACGATCACTTCATAGCCGGCCTGGCGCCATTGCGGCAGGAAGGCCGCGAGCATGCCGTCCATCGCGTAGCAGGCATGATCCATTTCGTGGCAGTCATGGCCGAAGCGATGGCCCATCGAGTCCAGCGTGCAGGTGTGCAGGATGCCGTAGTCGATGCCATGGCGTTTGGTCAGCATCGTCAGCGTCGCGAACAGGTCGACGTCGCTTGGCGTCATCTGGTTCTTGAGATTGTAGCCGGTCATGGTGTGGAAGCGGCCATGCGTGATCGGCCCGCCCGGCTCGTCGAACTCCATGTCTTCGACAAGGTCGAATGGATACGAGCGAAAGAATTCCGACCAGTAGGAATGGGTCACCGCGCCCGTCTTGCCGCCGGACTTGCTCACTTCCGAAAAAATGTCCGGTTGCGTGACGCGAAAGCGGTTCTCGTTGGATAGAATGCCGTGCACTTGCGGGGTCACCCCGGTGTGGATCGAGGCGTAGCAGCAGGCGGACGTCGACGGCAGCACCGAGCGCATCTTCCACACTTGCGCCTCGCCCGATTGCGCCCAGCCCTCGAGATTGCCCATCAGCCGGCGCCAGTTGCGGTAGGGCACGCCATCGAGGATGATGAGCAGCAGTTTGGATTTGAGCGGCACGGGACGTCCCTGTGGTTGCTTTTCGAAACAGAAGCGCCGCGCATCGCGCGGACACGCGGCGCTGCTTTGGATAGCCTGATATCAGGCGTTCAACCAGCACTGGCAGAGGCTGTAGCCGTCCATCATCTGGCCATTGGGTTTTTACCCAACCATCGACCTTCTTGGTCTTGGCGGCGACGCAATTCCGTGCGGAAAGCCGCTTAACAGTTCTGCGGGAATTGCGTCAGTTTCCGGCGCTTTCCATGCGCCGTCCCTTGATGGCCTTCTCCAGCCAGCCGATTTCCATCTCGGGCACAGAGGACAACAGAAGGTCGGTATAGGCGTCGAAGGGCGGCGTCAGCACCTTGCCCTTGGGGCCGTAGCGCACCACTTCACCGCGATACATCACCGCAATCGAATCGGCGATCGACTTCACCGTCGCGAGGTCGTGGGTGATGAAGAGGTAGGCCACCTTCTCGATCTGCTGCAAGTTGAGCAAGAGCTTGAGGATGCCGTGGGCGACCAGCGGATCGAGCGCCGAGGTCACCTCATCGCAGATGATCAGCTTCGGCTTGGCGGCGAGCGAGCGGGCGATGCAGACGCGCTGCTTCTGGCCACCGGAAAGCTCGGCCGGATAGCGATCGATGAAGCCCTTGCCCATCTCGATCTCATCGAGCAGCTCGGCAACGCGCTTGTCGCGTTCGCGGCCCTTCATGCCGAAATAGAACTCCAGCGGCCGGCCGATGATGGTACCCACCGTCTGGCGCGGATTCATCGCCACGTCGGCCATCTGGTAGATCATCTGCAGCTGGCGAAGGTCCTCCTTCGGCCGGTCGGCAAGCCTGTTGGCAAGCGTGCGGCCGTCGAAGACGACGCTACCTTGCTCGGGCGGCAAGAGACCCGTGATGGCGCGCGCCAGCGTCGATTTGCCGGAACCGCTCTCGCCGACCACGGCTAACGTCTGTCCCGGATAGATGTCGACCGAGACGTTCTTCAGCACCTTGACGTGACCGCCGCCATAGGCGGCCGTCACGTTCTTTACCGACAGCATCGGCGCCGTGCCCGGCTGCTGTTCCTGGTGTTCGATCTCATGCACCGAGACCAGGGCGTTGGTGTATTCCTGGCGCGGCTCCTTGATGATCTGGCGGGTGCCGCCCCATTCGACCAGCCGGCCGTGACGCAGCACCATGATCTCGTCGGACACCTGTGCCACGACGGCCAGATCGTGGGTGATGTAAAGGGCCGCTACATGGGTGTCGCGGATGGCGTCCTTGATCGCTGACAGCACGTCGATCTGCGTCGTCACGTCGAGGGCCGTCGTCGGCTCGTCGAAGACGATCAGGTCAGGTTCCGAGCACAACGCCATCGCCGTCATTACGCGCTGCAGCTGGCCGCCCGACACCTGGTGCGGGAAACGCTCGCCGATCGTTTCGGGGTTGGGCAGGCTGAGCTTCTTGAACAGGGCGACGGCGCGTTTCTCGGCCTCGGCGCGGGTCGCGGTGCCGTGCAGGAGCGTGGCCTCCACCACTTGGTCCATCAGCCGGTGTGCCGGATTGAAGGCGGCCGCCGCCGACTGCGCGACGTAGCACACTTCGCGGCCGCGCAGCTTGCGCAGGCCTTCCTTGCCGCCTTTCAGTATGTCGCGGCCGTTGAGGATGACTTCGCCGCCAGTAATCCGAAGGCCACCCCGGCCATAGCCCATCGATGACAGGCCGATGGTTGACTTGCCGGCGCCGGACTCGCCGATCAGCCCAAGCACCTTGCCCTTCTCCAGCGTCAGCGAGACGTCGTGGACAAGCGTGATGGTCCTCGGTGCTTCATCCGGCGGATAGACCGTCGCTTCGATGCGTAGGTTGCGGATGTCGAGGAGGGGGCCGGACTTTGCCTTGCCGTCAACCATCAGCCGCGTCCTCCCTTCAGGCTTGTTGTCCGATTGAGCACCCAGTCGGCGACGAGATTGACCGAGATCGCCAGTGCCGCGATCGCCGCCGCCGGGATGAGCGCCGCCGGAATGCCGAACACGATGCCGTCCTTGTTCTCCTTCACCATGCCGCCCCAGTCGGCATCCGGCGGCTGCACGCCGAGGCCGAGGAAGGACAGCGTCGACAGAAACAGCACGGCATAGATGAAGCGCAGGCCGAGTTCCGAGACCAGCGGCGACAGCGCATTGGGCAGGATCTCGCGGAAGATGATCCAGCCGCTGCCTTCGCCGCGCAGCTTCGCCGCCTCGACATAGTCCATGACGTTGATGTCGACGGCGACCGCGCGCGACAGTCGGTAGACGCGGGTCGAATCGAGGATGCCCATGACCAGGATCAGCGTCACCAGGTTCGACGGCAGCACCGAAAGCACGACGAGGCCCATGATCAGCGTCGGGATCGACATGAGGAGGTCGACGAGCCGCGACAGGATCGTGTCGTACCAGCCGCCGAATACCGCCGCTGAAAAGCCGAGAATGGCGCCGAGCGAGAAGGACAGTGCCGTCGCCAGCACCGCTATAAACAGCGTGATGCGGGCGCCATAGATCATGCGCGACAACAGATCGCGGCCGAGATTGTCGGTGCCCAGCCAGTGCGCGGCCGACATCGGCTCCCACACGTCGCCGACGATCTCGGCGTTGCCGTGCGGCGCGATCAAGGGCGCGAAGATTGCCGCCAGCACGAACAGCGCGGTCAGCACCAGGCCGGCCAGCGATGGCAGGGGGATGCGTCTGATATCGAGCATATCGGCCGCCCCTACTTCGGATGCCTGAGCCGCGGATTGGCGGCGATCGCCGCAATGTCCGCGATGATGTTGAGGGTGATATAGACGGCGGCGAAGATCAAGCCGACCGCCTGCACGACCGGCACGTCGCGCTTGGTGACGTGGTCGACCAGATATTGGCCCATCCCTGGATAGACAAAGATCACCTCGACCACGACGACGCCGACCACCAGATAGGCAAGGTTGAGCATGACGACATTGATGATCGGCGCGATCGCGTTCGGGAAGGCATGCTTGCGGATAACGGCAGCGGCCGACAACCCCTTGAGTTCCGCGGTCTCGACATAGGCCGACTGCATGACGTTCAGGATCGCCGCGCGCGTCATGCGCATCATGTGGGCGAGCACCACCAGAGTCAGCGCCGCCGCAGGCAGCGCGATAGCCTGCAGGCGCTCACCCAAAGGCATTCCGTCATAGACGGTTGAGATGGCCGGGAACCACTGGTGCTGGACCGCGAAGTAGAAGACGAGCAGATAGCCGATGAAGAACTCCGGGAAGGAGGTCGAGGCAAGCGCCACGCCGGAGATCAGCTTGTCGACCCAGCCATTGCGGTAACGCACCGCGATCAGCCCAAGCGTGATCGCCAGCGGGATAGCCACGATGGCCGCCCAGAAGGCCAGGAACAGCGTATTCCACAGCCGTTCCTTGATCGATGTCGCGATGTCCTGGCCGCTCGACATGGCGGTGCCGAGGTCGCCGGTCAGCACGCCGCCCAGCCAGTGGAAGTAACGGATATAGGCAGGCTGGTTGAGCCCGAGCTGCTCGCGCAGATTGGCCAGCGACTCCGGGGTCGCCGATTGTCCAAGGATGGCTTGCGCGACGTCGCCGGGCAGAATCTGCGTGCCGGCGAAGATCAGGACCGAAACGGCCAGCAGAAGGAGGATGCCCAGCGCAATGCGCTGGGCCACCAGTTTCACGATGGGTGAGGACATCTCCGCAAGGCCGTGCTCAGGCTTCGAGCCAGCACTTCGCCAGCGCGTAGCCGTTGCAAAGCTCCTGATGCGGATCCTCCACCCAGCCCGCCACCTTGGGGCCTGTTGCGTCGATGAACTGATTGAACATCGGCAGGATCAGGCCGCCTTCATCGCGCACCATGACGGCCATGTCGTGGTACATCGCCTTGCGCTTGGCCTCGTCGAGCTCGGCGCGCGCGGCCAGCACCATCTTGTCGAAGTCCGGGCGCTTGAAGCGCGTGTCGTTCCAGTCGGCGGTCGACAGATAGGCGGTCGAGTACATCTGGTCCTGTGTCGACCGGCCGCCCCAATAGGAGGCGCAGAAGGGCTGCTTGTTCCAGACTTCGTTCCAATAGCCGTCGCCGGGCTCGCGCTTGAGCTCGATCTTGATGCCGGCTTTGGCGGCGCTCTGCTGGAAAAGCTGGGATGCATCGACAGCGCCCGGGAAGGCGACGTCCGAGGTCCTAAGCAGCACGGCGCCGTCATGGCCGGACTTCTTGTAGTGGAATTTGGCCTTGTCCGGATCGTACTTGCGCTGCTCGATCTCGGTGAATAGCGGGTAGGAGGCGTTGATCGGGAAATCGTTGCCGAGCGAGCCGTAGCCGCGCAGCACTTTTTTCAACATCTCCTCGCGGTCGATCGCCAGCTTCAACGCCATCCTGAGATCGTTGTTGTCGAACGGCGCCGTGTTGCAATGCATGATGAACACGTAGTGGCCCGGACCGGAGTGGTTGCGGATGGTGACGCCAGGCACGCGCTTGATCAGATCGACGATCTTCGGCTCGACGCGGTTGATCATGTTGACCTGGCCGCCCTGCAAGGCCGCCGTGCGCGCTGTCGCATCGTTGATGACGATGATTTCGATCTGGTCGGCGTGGCCCATCTTGTCGCCCTGCCAGTAGTTGGCGAAGCGTTCGCCGCCATGGCGCACGCCGGGCTGATTGACCTTGACCTTGTACGGGCCAGCGCCGATGCCTGCATCGGCCTTGTCCTTGCCGCCGTTCGGCTGGACTATCAGGTGATAGTCGCTGAGAAGGTAGGGGAGGTCGGCGTTAGGCTCCTTCAGCGTCAGCACGACTTCCTTGCCGTTGACCTTGATGGTGTCGATGCCCTTCATGTAGCCCAGCGCGCCGGACTTGGACTTCTCGTCCGAATGACGCTCGAGCGTGGCAGCGACGTCTTCTGCGGTAACCGTCTTGCCGTTGTGGAATTCGATGCCGTCGCGGATTTTCAGCGTCCAGACCTTGGCGTCGTCCGAAGAGCCGATCTCCTCGGCGATGCGGTTCTCCAGCTTGCCGTCGGGCGAGAGTTCCACGATCAATTCGCCCCACATCTTGCCGAAGGCAAAGGGCACCTGGGTCATGAACAGGGCCGGATCGAGGCTGTTGGTGGATTCACCGCCGACCAGGCCGGCCTTCAGCGTGCCGCCCTTGACCGGGCCGGCAGCGCGCACGGCGCTGGAGAGCAGCGAGTTGGCGAAGGCGGCGGTAACGCCGAGCGCGGCGGCGCGACCGAGAAAATCGCGACGGCTAAGTTTTCCGGCCGCGACTCGCCGGCTGAGATAGTCGAGTTCGTTAGACATTATGGTTCCTCACTCTGGGTATCCGACCTTATGGTCGTTTCTTGGTATTGGAGGAGATAATGACCGTAAGGGAAAGCGGCAGGCAAGACCGAATGCGACATACGGTGGCGTAAATCGTACGTCGCATTTGGACCAATCTTGCTTCGGCTCAAACCATGGAGCGGGGAATCGTCTGCTCGAAGTCGCGTTCGAAGACTAGCTTTTCGCTCTCATAGGCTTCGATTCTGGCGCTGACGATGAAGTTTGCGGCGTCCGAACGCATCTGAGCGAAAGTCTCGGTCCGCACCGACCATTCATTGCGCGACAAGGTCTGCGTCCAATGCGTGGCTCCGGTGGCCGACACCGGGTCGTCGGGATGGATCGTCCATGTCTCGCGCACGATGCTGCCATTGACCAGCCCGTGGTCGAGGTCGCGCACCTCGCCGAAATCGTCGCTTATGGAAAGCGTGACAAGACCGGTCTTCTCGTCGCGGTCGACATGGCGTTCGGAATTGGCCGGCCGGATCGTCTCGATCGCCCACGGCTTTGCGCCTTCCGGCTCAGGGAACGAAACCTCATTGCCTTTCGCCAGCGGGCGCAGCGGCAGCTTGAGCGTCGCCTGCGCGAGACCAAGACGCACCGGCTGCGGCGAAGGCCAGATCATCGGCCAGTAGGCGGTCGAAACGGCGACGCGCAATTTGTGGCCGGCCGGTACCCGATAGGCGCATTGGTCGAGCACGACGCGCGCCGAAACGGTCTCCCCGGGAACCAACGGTTCGGGGAACTCATGCGAGTTGCGGTGGGTCAGGTTGAGCACGCCATAGGAGATCAGCTCCGAGGCGCCGTCCGGATGCACGTCACAAAGTCGCACCGCGATGTTGGCCTGCGGCCGATCGGAGACAAGCCGGACCTCGAGCTCCGGCGCCCCGACGATGTCGATCGCTTCGCCGAGCTGCGGTTGGTCGAAGCACACCGACAGTGCATCGTCGGGGCGCTGGTCGCCAGGCAGTTCCGGCCCGAAGGTGAAGGGAAAATATTCGCCGCCGGCAAGGCCGCAGGTCTGCGGCGAAGCGACGATCGAGGGTTTGGCGCCGTCGGGGATGAGGCCGATCGCCTCGATCTTGATGTTCGGCGACGGCCATTCCTGCTCCGCCACCCAGCGGCCCGGCCGTTCCGGGTGCCAGCGCGCCGGCCGCACGCTGTCCATGACATAGGCACGATAGGCCGGATCGGCCTCGACGCCGGTCTCCGCCCCCTTCAGCCAGCGGTCCCACCAGCGCAGCGCCTCCTGCAGGAAGCCGATCGCCGGCTTGGGTCCGGCGTAGTGCGGGTATTTGTGGATCCAGGGACCGACGATGCCTTTGACCGGCGACTGGATGTTGGTGACGAGATTGGAGATCGTGTTGCGGTAGCCGTCATGCCAGCCGCCGATCGACAGCACGGCCGCATGAACAGCTGAAAAATCCTCGCAGATCGAGCCGCGCTTCCAATAGGCGTCACGATGCTGGTGGCTGAGCCAGAGTGGCAGAAGGAAGGGCTGGTTCTCCAGCCGGCTAAGCCACAAATCCCGCCAGCGATTGCCGCCGGCGATCGCCGGATCCGGCGGCCGCGACGAATAGGACAGCATCGTCGAGGCCCAGCCGAAATTTTCCAAGAGCAGGCAGCCGCCCTTGTAGTGGATGTCATCGGCATAGCGGTCGACGGTCGAGCACAGGCTGATTACCGCCTTCAGCGCCGGCGGCTGCTTCGCCGCCACCTGCAGGCAGTTGAAGCCGCCCCAGGAAATGCCCATCATGCCAACATTGCCGTTGCACCAGGGCTGCGCCGCTGCCCAGGCGATGACATCGCAGGCATCCTGCAATTCCTGCTCGGAATATTCGTCGTCCATCAGCCCTTCGGAATCGCCATTGCCGCGCATGTCGACGCGGATCGAGGCGTAGCCGTGGCCGGCGAAATAGGGATGGGTCAGTTGGTCGCGGAAGATAGTGCCGTCGCGCTTGCGGTAGGGCAGGTGCTCGAGGATCGCCGGCACCGGATCGCCAGTCGCGTCCTCGGGCATCCAGATACGCGCCGACAGCCGGCAACCATCCGGCATGACGATGTCCATATCGGGAAACTCGACGACTTTGCGGGGGAATTCGGTGACGATTTTCATGACCGTGCATAACGCTCCGCGGCGCGGTGACTTTCAATCGCCATTCGCGACTGGAGCACCAAAAATTGCGACCTGGGTCGTTAGCGCAATTCGTCGAGCAATTCGGGATGTTTTTCGAGCAGCGTCATCAACTGAATGGTCGGCCCGCTCGGCTCGATGAGGCCTCTTTCATATTTGTCAAAAGCATTCTCTCCGACCTTGAACAGGGAACCCGCCTCGCGCTGCGACAGGTTGAGCTTTGCGCGCATGCGCCGGATAGTTTCTGGCGCCGGCACGCCGTCGATCTTTTCCTTGAGAATGCGCAGAGCGGCATCGACGGCAGCCATGTCGTCCCCGACATGCACGCCGTCTCCGTCCGAAGCCGGATAGTAACCCGGCAGGTCGACAACCATGCTCTCGCCTTTGTAGGTCACGGTGAACGGACGCACGCCGCGCGTCAGCGCCTCCCCGGTTTCGGGAAAGATCATGGTTTCACTGGTTTCTCTTGCCATGGTCATTTCTCCTTGAATGCCATGACTGTGAACTCGGTCACGACATCGGCCTGGAATTTCACGTAGAGAAGCAGGTCGCGCGCCGGCACATGATAAACATCCTGCCAGACCCGGTGATCGGCGAAGGTCGTCATCGATTTCACGAACATCTTCCGCGTCATGCCACCGATCACCTCGACAATGCCGGCGCGATCGAAACCAAGGCCAGCCGCGTCACGCAGAGCTGACGTAGTGATGGCCAATGTATCGACAGACCCGAACGTCGTCTTGATCGCATCGAGATCGTAAGTGGGCCTGCGTTTCTCCATAAGCCAATATGCCACCATAAAGGTGGCAATTCAAGATCGGGAAAGCCGCGTCAGCTCAGCGGGATGTCGTTGTCGGCCTTGCTTGCCTGATAGGCGTCCGAAAGCTCGTCATAGCGCGCCGCAATCCTGCCGATCCTAGCCTCAAGCCGCTTGCGCTCAGCCTCGGGCAAAGCCCTAACCAGCCGGCGTATGGAAAAGCTCTTCCAATAGGCGTTCTCGGCATTGTAACCGCCGGGGTCGAGGGTGAAGACCTCTTTCAGGATTTTCAGATCGTGCGGGATGGCGAAACTGTCGCGAGAATCCTCGTGGCTGAACAGGTAGTAGAAATTGTCGAAGCCGGTCCAGGTAATCGCCGACAGACAGAGCGAGCAGGGCTCGTGCGTGGCGATAAACAGCGCATCTTTTGTATCGACGCGCTCGGCCTTGGGCATCTCGTAGAAACGCTTCAAGCAGTGCACTTCGCCATGCCACAGCGGATTTTCCATTTCGTTGTTGGTCTCGGCCAGCACCAGCGACCGGTCGTCCTTCCGCAGGATCGCGGCGCCGAACAGCTTGTTACCGTGGGCAACGCCTTGCGCCGTCTTCGGCACGATGTCGTGCTCGATCACATCGAGCAGGCGGTCGATCAGCGAAACGTCGGTCATGAAATCGTAAGCTTTCAGGAGAGGTGGATCTCGTATGGATGCGAGAAATAAAATTCCTCGAGATTGGAGCCGTCGCCGCCGCGGTCGACGATGAGGAAATCCTGTTCTTCGCCGATCGGCGTCAGCACGCCGTGCCAGAGGTTGCGGCGATAGTTGATGCCTTGTCCGGGGCCGGCGAGAAAGGCATGCGGTTCACCCGGGCCGTCCTTCGTGTCATGGCAGACGACCACCAGAAAAGGCCGCGGCGACAGCGGGATGAAGGCCTGGCTGCCGAGCGGATGGCGCTCGACCATGGTGAGCTTCAGCGGCATCTCATAGGGCGTGCCGCGCACCATCGAGATCAGCACGCGCGCATTCGGGCCTGCGGCCTCGGCGGTGGCGAGGTCGTGATAACGCATCGCCTTGCCGCCATTGATCGGGTAGCGGTTGTCGCCGCCCATGTCGATGACGTCGCCGAAGGGCGCGAAGTTCTCGCGGGTCAGCGGTCGGGCGACGATGCGGCTCACCGTGCCTTGCCCCCAAGATAGCCGCCAAGCCTGGCGTGCCTGTTGACGTCCTTGTAGAGCAGGTAGCGGAAATTGCCGGGGCCGCCGGCATAGCAGGCCTGTGGGCAGAAGGCGCGCAGCCACATGAAATCGCCGGCTTCGACCTCGACCCAGTCCTGGTTGAGGCGGTAGACCGCCTTGCCTTCCAGCACATATAGCCCATGCTCCATGACATGGGTCTCTGCGAAGGGGATGACCGCACCCGGCTTCAGCGTCACGATGGTGACATGCATGTCGTGGCGCATGTCGGCCGGGTCGACGAAGCGGGTCGTTGCCCAGCGCCCTTCCGTGCCCGGCATCGGGCTTGGCGCCACGTCATGGTCGCTCGAGAAGAAGGCTTCCGGCGCGTCGAGCCCATCGACCGCCTCATAGGCCTTGCGGATCCAGTGGAAGCGGACAGCAGTGCTGCTCTCGTTACGCACCGTCCAGCCGCTCGACGGCGGCAGGAAGGCGAAGCCGCCGGGGGCAAGCACATGTTTTTTGCCGGCAAGCGAAACGGTGAGCTCGCCCTCGACGACGAACAGCACACCCTCGGCGCCGGCGTCGAGTTCGGGCCGGTCGCTGCCGCCGCCCGGCAGGACCTCGACGATATATTGCGAGAAGGTCTCGGCGAAGCCCGAGAGCGGCCTTGCGATGATCCAGGCCCTCGTCTCGTCCCAGAAGGGCAGCGGGCTGGTGACGATGTCCTGCATCACGCCCCTGGGAATGACGGCATAGGCCTCAGTGAAGACGGCGCGGCCGGTCAAAAGTTCGTTCTGGCCGGGATGGCCGCCATGCGGTGAGTAATAGGTTCGCTCGGCAGTCTTGATCATATCCATGGGGATCCCTGGCGTTATTGCGGGAGCATGTCTTTCAGGCGAAGCAGTGCGATGCGCTCGACCTGTTTGCAGGCGGTTTCCAACTCGGTGCCGCGGCTGTTGCCGATCCGCGCCTCGAACTCCGCCAGGATTTCGTCCTTGGTCTTGCCCTTGACCGCGATGATGAAGGGGAAGCCGAAGGTGGTGACATAGGCGGCGTTGAGTTTCGAGAACAGCTCGCGCTCCTTGTCGGTCAGCGCGTCGAGCCCGGCGGAGGCCTGCTCCTTGGCCGATTCCGGCGTCAGCCGCTTGGCTGCCGCCAGCTTGCCCGCAAGGTCCGGATGGGCGTTGAGCACGGAAAGCCGTTCGGCCTCCGTCGCGGCGCGGAAGACACGGCAGAGCGCGTTGTGCAGGCCGCCCGCGCTGTCATGCGCAGGGCCGAGTTCCAGTTCGTAGGCGCGCTTGGCGATCCAGGGCGAATGCTCGAAAACGCCGCCGAAGGCATGCACGAAGTCCTCGAACCCCATCCGCGACGGCCGCAGCGCCGGCGCCTCGTAGGGGTGCGTTTCGCGCCAGTGTTTGGCGATGTCGATGCGCCGCGTCAGCCAAACCTTGTCGTGCGACTTCACATAGTCGACGAAGCGCTTCAACGCCGCGACCCGTCCGGGACGGCCGACCAGCCGGCAATGCAGGCCGATATTCATCATGCGCGGCCTGCCCGCCTTGCCCTCGGCATAGAGCGTGTCGAAACTGTCCTTCAGATAGGCGAAGAACTGGTCGCCGGAGTTGAAGCCCTGCGGTGTGGCAAAGCGCATGTCGTTGGCGTCGAGCGTGTAGGGGATGATGAGCTGCGGCTTCTGCAACCCGTCGCGGTCGAACCAATAGGGCAGCTCGTCGTCATAGGTGTCGGAGACATAGTCGAAGCCACCTTCCTCGGCGACGAGCCGCACCGTGTTGACCGAAGTGCGGCCGGTGTACCAGCCGGTCGGCCGCGCGCCGGTCACCTCGTAATGCAGCTTGATCGTCTCTTCGAGATCGCGCCGCTCGTCCTCGGCCGAGTGGTCGCGATAGTCGATCCATTTCAGGCCATGCGAGGCGATCTCCCAGCCAGCCTCCTGCATGGCGGCCACTTGGTCGGGCGAGCGCGCGAGCGCGGTGGCGACGCCATAGCAGGTCACCGGCACCTGCGCGTCGGTGAACAGCCGGTGGAGCCGCCAGAAGCCGGCCCGCGCGCCGTACTCATAGATCGATTCCATGTTCCAGTGGCGCTGGCCGACCCAGGGCGCCGCGCCGACGATCTCCGACAGGAAAGCCTCCGAAGCCTTGTCGCCATGTAGTACGCAGTTCTCGCCGCCTTCTTCGTAATTGACGACGAACTGCACCGCGACATGGGCCCCGCCCGGCCATTTCGGATCCGGCGGATTGGCCCCGTAACCGCGCATGTCCCGTTCGTAACGCATTGCCGCTCCTGCCCGATTGCTGCATTGAAGATATCGAAAGGAGTGCTGCTGCATTCCCCCGAAAATTTTTGAAAGTGCTTTTTGCCGCACTCCGCTCGACCCGGGCTTATGCATCGCCTTTAATTGGCGCACAATTGACCTGAACTGAACCTGGGATGGGAGGCGGCCAGTGGCAGAAACGTCGAAAGCCGATGGCGGGCGCCTGACGACCCATGTGCTGGACACCGCGACCGGTCGGCCGGCAAAGGGTCTGTCGATCGGGCTTTTCCGCATCGAGGGCCAGAACCGCACGCATCTTAAGACGGTCGCCACCAATGACGATGGCCGCTGCGACGCGCCGCTGCTTGCCGGCGCCGATTTCCGCACCGGCGAATATGAGCTGGTCTTCGCCGCCGGCGATTATCTGCGCGGCCAAGGCATCAACCTGCCTGAGCCCGCTTTCTTGGACATCGTGCCGATCCGCTTCGGCATGGCGGAAGAACGGCACTATCACGTCCCACTCTTGATTTCGCCCTATGGCTACTCGACCTATCGGGGGAGCTGAGACATGCCAGAGATCCGCAACGAGATACGCTTCATCCTGAACGGCGCCGACGTGGCGCTGACCAATGTCGCGCCCGATGCGACTCTGCTCGACTGGCTGCGGCTCAACCGCTCGCTGCGCGGCACCAAGGAAGGCTGTGCCGAGGGCGATTGCGGCGCCTGCACGGTGCTGGTCGGCAAGCTCTCCGCCGAAGGTCTCGTCTATGAAAGCGTCAATGCCTGCATCCGCTTCATGGGCTCGCTCGACGGCACGCATGTCGTCACCGTGGAGCATCTGCGCGGCGAGCCTGGCAAGTTGCACCCCGTGCAGCAGGCAATGGTCGATTTTCACGGCTCGCAATGCGGCTTCTGCACGCCGGGCTTCATCATGTCGCTCTACGGCCTGTGGATGAAGACTCCCGATCCGTCCAACGCCGCGATCGAAAAGGCGCTGCAAGGCAATCTCTGCCGCTGCACCGGCTATGAGGCGATCATGCGCGCCGCGCATGCCATTTCGAGCTATGGCAAGTCGGCTAAGGATCCGCTGGCCGTGGAGCGCGAGGGCATCACGGCACGGCTGAAGGCACTGCGCGATGGCGCTAGGGTCGAGATCGGGTCGGGCAAGGCGCGATTGATCGTGCCGGCCGACGTCGACGATTTCGCCGCTTTGCTCGAAAGGGAACCGGGCGCCACCATCGTCGCCGGTTCGACCGATGTCGGCCTGTGGGTCACCAAGAACATGCGCGACATCTCGCCGGCGATCTTCATCGGCGGCCTCGACGGCTTGCGTACCACCTCGGAGAAAGACGGCATCATCACCATGGGCGCTGGCGTGACCTACACCGAAGTCTTCGAGACGCTGTCAAAGCGTATCCCGGCATTGAGACCGCTCGTCGACCGCATCGGCGGCGCGCAGGTGCGCAACATGGGCACGATCGGCGGCAACATCGCCAACGGCTCGCCGATCGGCGACACGCCGCCGCCGTTCATCGCGCTCGGCGCGCAGCTCACCTTGCGCAAAGGTCAAGTCCGCCGCACGATACCGCTCGAAACCTTCTTCATCGCCTATGGCAAGCAGGACCGTCAGCCCGGCGAATTCGTCGAATCCGTGCATGTGCCGGTGCCGGAAAAAGGAACGAAGTTTGCCGTCTACAAGGTCACCAAGCGCCGGGACGAGGATATCACCGCGACGCTCGGGGCATTCTACCTGACCTTGGCTAAGGACGGCACGGTGGCCGACATCCGCATCGCCTATGGCGGCATGGCGGCGACGCCGAAGCGCGCCGCGGCGGTCGAGAAGGCGCTGATCGGCAAGGCCTGGAATGAAGCGACGGTGGAGGCCGCGATGGCGCAATACGCCAAGGACTTCACGCCGCTGACCGACATGCGCGCGACCGCCGAATACCGGGCGCTCGCGGCAAAGAACCTCTTGCTGCGCTTTTATATCGAGACGACCGGAACGAAGGCGCCGTTCCAGGTCTCGCGCGACGAGGCGGCCTGATGCAAATCAACGCGAGCAAACGGTCGCCGGTAGCGCCCTTCTCCCCGTTGACGGGGAGAAGATGCCGGCAGGCAGATGAGGGGCGGCGCCGACTCCGGCTAGTCGCTGCAAACTCGTCGACGTCGGCGGTGCCCCTCATCCGACCCTTCGGGCCACCTTCTCCCCGTGAACAGGGAGAAGGGAAGGAGGCTGAATGAACAAGCACGCCACTCCTAACCTCAAGGCCGAAAAGATCGCAGGCGGCGTCGCTACTGACCAGCGGCACGATTCCGCGCATAAACACGTCAGCGGCGCCGCAGTCTATATCGACGACATGCCAGAGCCTGCCGGCACGCTGCATGTCGGCCTTGGCCTGTCGAGAATCGCGCATGGCACGCTGAAAAGCGTCGACCTGTCGGCGGTGCGCTCAGCCCCGGGCGTCGTCGACGTTCTGACCTATGCCGACGTTCCCGGCGAGAACGATGTTTCGCCGAGCAACATGCATGACGATCCGGTGTTAGCCGAAGGCAAGGTTCAGTTTTACGGCCAGCCGATCTTCGCCGTGGTTGCCGAGACGCGCGAGGAAGCGCGCCGCGCGGCGCGCCTGGCCAGGATTGAGTATGACGAGCTTCCGGCCGTCATCGACATCTGGAACCTCGACCCGGTCAAGGACAAGCAGGTCACCACCCCGCTGATCCTGAAGCGGGGCGATGCGGCTGCGGCGATTGCCGCCGCGCCGCGCCGTATCAAGAACCGCATGTGGCTCGGCGGACAGGACCATTTCTACCTGGAAGGCCAGGTTTCGCTCGCCATTCCCGGCGAGGACGACGAGGTCATCGTCTATTGCTCGACGCAGGGGCCGAGCGAGACGCAGCATCTGGTCGCCCATGCGCTCGGCGTTCCGAGCCATGCGGTGACAGTCGAAGTGCGCCGCATGGGCGGCGGCTTCGGCGGCAAGGAAACCCAGGCCAACCAGTGCGCCGCGATCGCCGCCATTGCCGCCAAGAAGCTCAAGCGCGCGGTGAAAATCCGGCTCGACCGCGACGAGGACATGACCGCCACCGGCAAGCGGCATGATTTCGCCATCGACTACGAGGTCGGCTTCGACGACGAGGGCAATATCCGTGGCGTCGACTTCACCTACGCGCTGCGCTGCGGGTTCTCCGCCGATCTCTCTGGTCCCGTCGGCGACCGCGCGCTGTTTCACTGCGACAACGCTTATTTCTATCCGGCTGTGCATGCGAAGTCGGCGCCGCTCTACACCAACACAGTTTCCAACACCGCCTTCCGCGGCTTCGGCGGGCCGCAGGGCATGGTCGGCGCGGAGCGCGTCATCGACGAGGTCGCCTTCGCCGTCGGCAAGGATTCGCTCGAAATCCGCAAGCTCAATTTCTACGATCCGATGGAGGCCATCGGCGAGCGAAGCGTCACGCCCTACCACCAGAAGGTCGAGGATTGCATCATCCAGCGCATCGTGGCCGAGCTGGAGGAAAGCGCGAACTATGCGCGCCGCCGCCGTGAGATCAGCGCCTTCAACAACAACAGCCGCTTCATCAAGCGCGGCCTGGCGCTGACACCGGTCAAGTTCGGCATCTCCTTCACCAAGACTGAGGCCAATCAGGCCGGCGCGCTGGTGCATGTCTATGCCGACGGTTCGGTCCATATGAACCACGGCGGCACCGAGATGGGCCAGGGCCTGCATCTCAAGGTGGCGCAGGTCGTGGCCGAGGAGTTCCAGATCGACCTCGACCGGGTCAAGATCAGCGCCACCACCACCGCCAAGGTGCCGAACACCTCGCCGACGGCCGCGTCTTCCGGCGCCGACCTCAACGGCATGGCAGCGCAGGACGCCGCCCGCCAGATCCGCAAGCGGCTGACCGATTTCGCCGCCGATACATATCAGGTGCCGCACGACCAGATCGTGTTCCTGCCCAACCGCGTGCGCATCGGAAATCAAGAAGTGGCCTTCAACGACTTGGTCAAGCAGGCCTATATCAACCGTATCCAGTTGTCGGCGGCCGGCTTCTACAAGACGCCCAAGATCCATTGGGACCGCAGCAAGGGCCGCGGCCATGCCTTTTACTATTACGCCTATGGCGCGGCCTGCTCGGAAGTCTCGGTTGACACGCTGACCGGCGAATATGTCGTCGAGCGCACCGATATCCTGCACGACGCCGGCCGTTCGCTGAACCGGGCGATCGATCTCGGCCAGGTCGAGGGCGGCTTCATCCAGGGCATGGGCTGGCTGACGACGGAGGAGCTTTGGTGGGACAATAGCGGCCGGCTGCGCACGCATGCGCCGTCGACTTACAAGATCCCGCTTGCCTCCGACCGGCCAAAGATCTTCAACGTCAAGCTGACCGACTGGTCGTCGGCCTATGAGCCGACCATCCACCGCTCCAAGGCTGTCGGCGAGCCGCCGCTGCCGCACGGCATGTCGGTGCTGCATGCGCTGTCGGACGCGGTTGCGAGCGTCGCGGATCACAAGATCTGTCCACGTCTCGATGCTCCGGCGACGCCGGAACGGGTGCTGATGGCGATCGAGCGATTGAAGCGGGAAGCCGCGAATCCGGCTTGAAACGTGCAATTCGGGCCGAAAAACACTATATTTCGGCGCTAGAGCATGATCCCGAAAAGTGGGAACCGGTTTCGGAGAAAGATCATGCTCCAACAAAGAGTTAGATCGTGAGGGCGATTCAACGAAATGCCATCACGGTCTAGGAATGCAGACGATGAACTCGAAAGCGCAAAGCCTGAAGGTATTTCTCAGCCAAGCTGGCCGGGTCGCCCTCGTCGAGGTGGCGGCCACGAAAGGCTCGACCCCGCGAGAGGCTGGCGCCTTCATGCTTGTCTCGGCATCGGCCATTTTCGGCACGATCGGCGGCGGCCAGCTCGAATACATGGCGATCGACAAGGCGCGGCAGATTCTGGGTGGAAGGTCGCGGCCGCGATCTCCCGCCAATGAAGCCCGCATCGAGGTTGATGAAGTCTGCGCCACGCTTGACGTCCCGCTCGGGCCGGAAATCGGCCAATGCTGCGGCGGCCGCGTCGAGGTGCTGATCCGCCTCGTCGACGCTTCGCTGGAGCAGCAACTGATCGCCAAGGCTGAATCGGAAGAAGCGCATCTGCCGCATGTCTATCTCTTCGGCGGCGGCCATGTCGGCCAGGCGCTGGCCGCGTCGCTGGCATTGCTGCCGATCCATGTGGTCGTCGTCGAGACCCGATCCGATGCATTGGAAGGCATGCCGGAGACGGTGGAAACGCGGCTGACGCCAATGCCCGAAGCCGTGGTGCGCGAGGCGCCGGCGGGCTCGGCCTTTGCCATCCTGACCCACGACCATGCGCTGGATTTCCTGATCGTCGCCGAGGCGCTGAGGCGCGAGGACAGCGCCTATGTCGGCATGATCGGCTCGAAGACCAAGAAGGCAACCTTCAGGAACTGGTTGCTGAAATCCGCCGAGGGCAGCGAAGCGCAGTTCGGCCGGCTCGTCTCGCCGATCGGCGGCAATGCGGTGAATGACAAGCGCCCGCCGGTGATTGCAGCACTTGCGGCCGCCGAGATCATGACGGCGTTGGTGTCGCACGCCACGGAAGCGCCAAGCTCGGCCGGCGCTGACAAGGCGATGGCCGGCTAAGTTGGCCGACCATGCTGTGAGAACCGGAAAGCCGCGTGGCTATTCCGTTTCCTGCGTGTGCGCCTCGAGGAACCACAGCAATTTGTCGAGCGAGCGCGAATAGGCGGTAAAGATGTCCGCCGTATCGCGATCGCCGGCGTCGTCGGCTTCGTCGATTGCTTCGCGGGTCAGTTTGGCGGCCGTGGCGTAGCGGTCGATCAACGCCGCCAGATGATCCTTGGTCTTGTGGATGTCGGTCGGATAAGGCTTCAGCCTGGTCGCCTTCGACACCTCCTGCGAGGTGCCATGCGCGGTGCCGCCGAGCTGCACGGCGCGCTCGGCGATGATGTCGACATGGCCGTCGATCTCCTCGCGGAATTCGTCCAGCATCTCATGGATGGCGATGAATTGCGGACCCTTGACGTTCCAATGCGCCTGCTTGGTGATCAGCGCCAGGTCGATGGCGTCGGCAAGCCTGGCGTTGAGCAGATCGATCGATTCCTTCTTGGCATCGGATTTAAGGTCGTTCTTGGTGACGATGGCATCCATGGTCGGCTCCTGTCGCGGCTGCATCGATTGGCTGAGAGCTGGTAGGCGGCCTGAATGACCGCCAACCGTCAAAACGGCGGTGGGTCGAATTTCGTTCCGCATCAGATTGGAGCGCACCACTCCGATTGCAGGTGTGACTGGCGCTCACCGCTGCTCACCGCTTTCTTCATTTCCCAAAACGGCTCGAACGTGTTTGTTGCGCCTCACGGGACAACGAGGCCAGGAACATGGACGTATCGAGGATCGCAGCCTTTTCGGACGGGAACACCGGCGGCAACCCCGCCGGCGTGGTGATCGGCGAGACGCTGCCCGACGCCGTCGACATGCAGCGCGTCGCGGCCGAAGTCGGTTTTTCCGAAACTGCCTTCGCGGCGCCCGAGGGCGACGGCTGGCGCGTGCGCTATTTTTCGCCGGAGTCGGAAGTGCCGTTCTGCGGCCATGCCACCATCGCGCTCGGCGCGGCGCTGGTCAGAAAGTTCGGCGACGGCGTCTTCAAGCTGACCCTCAACCAGGCCGACATCACCGTCGAAGGGTTTCATGATGGCGCCAACTTCGCCGCCGCGTTGCAGTCGCCACCGACGCGCAGCAGGCCTGCGTCGGCCGAACTGGTCGGGGAGGCTCTCGCCTTGTTTGGATATGAGCCGGGCGATCTTGATCCTGCCCTTCCACCGGCGCTCATCCATGGCGGCGCCGATCATCTCGTGCTGGCGCTGAAGTCGCGCGAGGCGTTGGCCGCCATGGCCTATGACTTCAAGCAGGGCCAGACCTTCATGCGGCGCGAAGGCCTGGTCACCATCCTGCTCGCCTATGCCGAGACACCGCGCCTCTTTCACACGCGCAATCCCTTCGCGTCCGGCGGCGTCTACGAGGAACCCGGCGACGGGTGCCGCGACCGCTGCCTTTGCCGGCTATCTGCGTGATCTCGGCTGGCCGCATGGCGGCGCGATCGACATCGTCCAGGGCGAAGACATGGGCATGCGCTCGCGCCTTCATGCCGACATTCCGCCGTCGCCCGGCAGCTCGATCAGGGTGTCCGGCACAGCGCGGCTGATGGATTAAAGCCCTTAACCGGCCGCTTGAGGCCGAGATGCTCGCGTAAAGTGCGGCCCTCATAGTCCTTGCGGAACAGGCCGCGCCGCTGCAATTCCGGAACCACCAGCGTTGCGAAGGCGTCGAGCTCGCCCGGGAACCAGGATGGCATCACATTGAAGCCGTCGGCCGCGCCGCCTTCGAAACGGGCCTGCAATTCGTCGGCGACCTGCTCGGCCGTGCCGACGACGCGCCAATGGCCGCGCGCGCCGGCAAAGTAACGGGCAAGCTCGCGGATCGAGAGCCCGTCCCGGCGCGCCTGCTCGATCACCAGCGCCTGCCGGCTCTTCATGCCTTCGCTCTCCGGCAGTTCGGGCAACGGCCCGTCGATCGGGTAGCGGCCGAGATCGGAGATGCTGAGATAGCTGGAGAGCAGCGCCACGCCGACATCGTCAGGGATCATTTCCTGCAGCGCATCGTATTTGGCCTGCGCCTCGGCTTTCGTCGCCGCGACGATCGGCGCCACGCCGGGCATGATCTTCACATCGTCCGGCTGGCGCCCATAAGCGGCGAGCCGCCCTTTGAGATCGCCATAGAAGGCCTTGGCTTCGTCGAAAGTCTGCGCCGCCGAGAACACGACATCGGCCGTGCGGGCGGCAAGGTCCTTGCCGTCGTCGGAGGCGCCGGCCTGCACCATCACCGGCGCGCCCTGCGGCGAGGGCGGAATGTCGAGCGGATCGCGCACCGAGAAGCTCTCGCCATCATGGCCGGCTGCGCGCCGGTTCCACAAGCCGGTGACCACCGTGGCGAACTCGCGCGCCCGCGCATAGCGGTCGGCATGCGGCCTGAGGCCCGTCGCGCCGAAATTCGCGGCCTCGATTGGGCTCGCCGAGGTGACAAGGTTCCAGCCGGCGCGCCCGCCGCTCAGATTGTCGAGCGAAGCAAAAGTCCGCGCCAGGCCGTAGGGCTCGTTGTAGCTGGTCGATGCCGTGGAAACGAGGCCGATACGCTCGGTCTGGATGGCAAGGGCGGAAAGCAGGCTGATCGGCTCGAAGCCGATCGAGCGCGACGTCTGGCTGGCGATCTGGACATTGGCTTCGCGCAAGCCGGCGGCGTCCTCGCAGAACACCATGTCGAACTTCGCCGCTTCGGCCGTGCGGGCCAGTTGTATGTAGTGGCCGATGTCGATGCCGGCCGTGACATGCGCGTCCGGATGACGCCAGGCGGCGATGTGATGGCCGGTCGCCCACAAAAACAGGCCGAGCTTCATCTGGCGCGCGCTCATTTTACGCCCCCTTCGCCGAGCCCGAGACGGGCACGCAGCGTCGCGCCTTGCCGGCTCTGGCCGGCCAGTTCGTAGCGGCGGATCTCCGGCAAAACGCGGTCGGTAAAACTCTGAGGTCCCTGAAGGTCAGCCGGCAAAGCAAGATGGAGGCCGTCACAACCGCTCGAGCCCAGCAAGGTTCGAAGGCCGTCGACATTGGGCTCGGATCCAATGGCGACCGTCAGCAGCACCTTCACGGTCGCCGGTTTGCGGCCTGCGGCAAGCGCCCGGCGTCTCAGCTCGGCGCTAACAGCATTGGCAGCCTCAATCGACTGTTCCTCGATCAGGATGACGTCGGCGACACGGCTCGCAAAATCACGATCGGCTCCGCCTGAGGCGGACATGACCAGCACTGGCGTGTTCTGCGGCGAGCGGGCGATGTTCAGCGGCCCGCGCACCGCGAAGAACTCGCCCTTATGGTCGAGAACATGCATCTTGTCGGGATCGTGGAACCTCCCGCCCGCCTTGTCGAACAGCAAGGCGTCGGCATCCCAGCCGCGCCATAGGCCCTGGACGATGTCGATATATTCTTCCGCGCGACGGCGAAAATCATCATCCGAGAAACCCTCGGGTCGGCTGAAATTTGCCGCCTCGCGCGGATTTTGCCTGAGCGTCGCGTTCCAGCCGATGCGGCCATGGCTGATGATGTCGAGCGAAGCAAACCGGCGCGCCAGATTGTAGGGCTGGTGGGCGAGCGTCGAGGCGCTTGCGACGAGGCCGATCTTTTCGGCCACGGTCGCCAGCGCGGCCAGCAGCGTGGTCGCTTCGAACGGGCTGCTCGATGGCGCATCCGCGGAGTCGGAGATGATGACCATGTCGACGCCCGCCGCTTCCAGGTTCCGCACGAAAGCGCTGATCCGGCCGAAGTCCAGGATGTCTTGTCCGTCGGCGGCGGCGATGTTGAGCGAAACGGCAAGATGCATGGTGCGGCCCTTCGGCTGCCTTTGAAATCGGGCAGCCGCTTTGGCTACCAACCTAGGCGCGCTTTCGCGCAAGGCAACGGGAACAAGTGGGCCACCGGACTGTCACGTGCCAGCCAGCCGTCGCGTGCCTCGGCTTGAGGTCTTGATGGCCCGCATGTTGTGTTGGCGGCTACATACTTCGGTGAATAGCCTGACCGCCTATCGTGTCGTCATTCTATAGCGGAGCAAGGAGCGAAGCGACGCGGCGCAGACCATAGAATCCTGTGTGTTGGTTCTGGTGTATGGTTGAAGTGGGAAGGAGACCGAGTGGATCCTGGTCGTCCTTTCGGACAGGCCGTGGCATGGCCCGGTCCCTTCC
>NZ_JAPYKO010000029.1:0-67996 GCF_037179585.1 Mesorhizobium argentiipisi (SeqCode) | reverse complement strand
CAACTGTTCAGGTTGATGGTTCACCGGTGGGAAGGGACCGGGCCATGCCACGGCCTGTCCGAAAGGACGACCAGGATCCACTCGGTCTCCTTCCCACTTCAACCATACACCAGAACCAACACACAGGGATCCTCGGGTCGAGCCCGAGGATGACGGCATCACGAGGCCACCGCCAACCTTCTTCGCACTACCGCCGCAACTTTTCCTGGATTGCCCTCAGGCAGTCTGCAGGAACACCTCTTCCGGCGCCATCCCGACCAGCTCGGCAAAGCGGCCATGGTCGGTCGCCCCCTCCGAGTTGATGACGAGTACGCGCGCATGCGTATCGAGGCCGAGCGCCGCGCGCATATGCCTGTCGCCTGCGGCGCGGACCAGCCCGGCTAGGCCTGCCCCGCCGCTTTCGCCGGAGACGATCGCCGGATCGCTGCCCAAGGGCCGCGCCAGCCGCTTCATCACTGCGACCGCGTCCTCTTCATCTACCATCATGAAGGCATCGCCGACGCGCGCCAGCACGCGCCAGGCGACCAAAGATGGCTCGGCGCATTCGAGCATCGTCATCACGCTCGGCTGCTGATTTGCGATCGTTGCGGGACGTCCGGCCTCAGCCGAAGCGTAGACGCAAGCCGAGCGCCGCGGCTCGACCACCACGGCCGTCGGCCGCCGTTCGGCGAGCATGACCGCCATGTGGCCGGCGATCGCCGCCGCGAAGCCGCCGACGCCGGCTTGAAGGAAGACATGCGTTGGTGGCTCGGTCATGCGCCGCAGCGTCTCGCGCACGATCACCGTATAGCCTTGCATGACCAGCCCGGGGACGCGCTCGTAGCCCAGCCAGGACGTGTTGGAGATGATCTTCCAGCCGCGCTCGGCACCGACGCGGGCGACTTCGCGCACCGCACGGTCATAGCCGCCCTCGACCTCGACAATCTCGGCGCCGAAGCGGGCGATGGCCGCGACACGCTCGCGGCTTACGCCAGCATGGACGTAGATCACCGAACGCGCGCCGACGAGGTCGGCCCCCTGCGCCACCGAACGGCCATGGTTGCCATCGGTTGCGCAGCAGAATGTCATCTGAGCGGCGATGGCGCGCAGCTTGGGATCGTTGATCTCGTCGATATCGACATCGCGCCCGAAGCGCTTGCCCGCCTCCTCCAGCACCAGCCGCATGACGGCATAGGCGCCGCCCAGCGCCTTGAAGCTGCCAAGGCCAAGACGCTGGCCTTCATCCTTGACGTGAAGCGCCGCGATGCCGAGCTCGCCGGCCAACGCCGGCAAGGCGTGCAGCGGCGTCTCGGCATGGTTGTGGCGCGCTTTGAGG
This sequence comes from Mesorhizobium argentiipisi (SeqCode), assembly GCF_037179585.1. Lineage (NCBI taxonomy): Bacteria > Pseudomonadati > Pseudomonadota > Alphaproteobacteria > Hyphomicrobiales > Phyllobacteriaceae > Mesorhizobium > Mesorhizobium argentiipisi (SeqCode). The sequence continues at coordinate 66,681 of NZ_JAPYKO010000029.1, read as the reverse complement.
TAACGCTCGGCCCGCTCGCCTCCCGCGATGCCGAGCGACTCGGCATCGGCGGCAACCAACGGCTGGTTGTGTTCTGGACGTTGGTTGAGAAGCAGCATGCTAGTCTTCCTGCGAGGCACTGAACTCTGCTGGCGGGCGCGATTCGGGCACGATTTTGGACGCTTTAATTGGCTAGTGATTGAAGTTTGTTTCGATTGGATGTCGCCGGATGTTCGCGTCGGGACGACCCGATACGGCCAACATGACTATTTTTGGTGGTATTTCGCCCCGGCGGCACGCCCATCTGCGTTCCTCGTCGATGCGATCTAGAAGCCGGTCGGCGTTGATCGTCAGATTGCTCATGCCGGCAGCCTTGCGTTTGGGACTTCATCTGGCGCCATGCCGACGAGCTCGGCATAGCGGCCGGGATCCGTCGCGCCCTCGGAATTGATAATCAGCGCGCGGGAGTTCCCGTCTAGGCCGAGCGCCGCCCGCATTTTCTTGTCGCGAGCGGCGCGGATCAGCCCGGCGAGCCCTGCCCCGCCGCTCTCGCCGGAGACGATCGCCGGGTCATTGCCCGAAGGCCGCGCCATGCGGTTCATCACGGCGACTGCATCTTCCTCGTCCACGGTCATGAAGGCATCGCCGATCCGCGACAGAACGCGCCAGGCGACCAGCGACGGTTCGTAGCATTCGAGCATCGCCATGACGGTCGGCTTGCTGTGCGCGATCGTGACCGGATGTCCGGCTTTGGCCGTCTCATAGACGCAGGCCGCCCGCTTCGGCTCGACCACTGTCACGGTCGGCCGCGCTTCGCCGAGCGCAATGGTGAGATGGCCGGCCACCGCCGCGGCGAAGCCACCGACGCCGGCCTGCAGGAAGACGTGGGTGGGCGGCTCAGGCAAGCGCTTCAGCGCTTCACCCACGATCACGGTGTAGCCCTGCATGACCAGCCCCGGGATGCGTTCGTAGCCCGGCCAGGACGTGTCGGAGACGACGGTCCAGCCGCGCTCGGCGGCGACGCGGGCGGCTTCCCTGACCGACTGGTCGTAATCGCCGGCGACGCGCATCATCTCGGCGCCGAAGCGGGCGATGGCCGCCACGCGTTCGTTGCTGACGCCCGAGTGGACGAAGATGACCGAGCGCGCGCCGACAAGGCCGGCGCCCTGCGCCACCGAGCGTCCATGGTTGCCGTCGGTGGCGCAGGCGAAGGTCATCTGAGCGGCGATCGCCTTCACCTCAGGCTTGTGCAGGTCCTCGACCGCGACGGCGCGGCCGAGTTGCCTGCCTGCCTCCTCCAGCACCAGACGCATGACGGCATAGGCGCCGCCCAACGCCTTGAAGCTGCCGAGGCCGAGGCGCTTGCCCTCGTCCTTGACGTGCAGCGCGCCGATGCCGAGCTCGGCCGCCAGCGCCGGCAGGGCGTGCAGCGGCGTCTCGGCATGGTTGTCGCGCGCGGCAAGGAAGCGCTCGGCCTCCCCGGCGCCGGCGAGCCCAAGCGTCGCGGCGTCCTCCTCGGTCAGCGGCTGGCGATGGTCCGAGTGGCGATTGAGCAGGAACATGGTCGGCTTTCTCCGTCTTGATGACCGAAATTTATTGCAGGCCGAGTGAGAAAGGCGCTCTGTTTTGCCGGTAAAAATGCAAGTTTGTTTCGTTTGGAATACTGCCATGTCCCTTTCGCCCGACCTCGACGCCTTCGACCGCGCGATCCTCGCTATCCTGCAGAAGGACAACGCCACGGCGCAACGCGCCATCGGCGAAAAGGTGAACCTCTCGGCGCCGGCGGTGCAGCGGCGGATCAAGCGCATGGAGGAGACGGGTGTCATCCGCGCCAATGTCGCGCTGGTCGATCCGGCCAAGGTCGGCCACCCGATCACCATATTCGTCGAGGTCGAGGTGGAGAGCGAGCGCGCCGACCTGATCGACGCCGCCAAGCGCGGCTTTGCCGCGGTGCCCGAAGTGCAGCAATGCTACTACGTCACCGGCGAGGCCGATTTCATCCTCGTCGTTACCGTGGCGACGATGGCCGACTACGAGGCGCTGACCAGGCGGCTGTTCTTCGAGAACAACAACGTCAAAAGGTTTCGCACGTTCGTCGCGATGGACCGGGTGAAGGTGGGGCTGGAGGTGCCGGTTGGGTGAGGCTCCTAGCCCTCGTCCTTCTAGGGCGGAGCAGGAGCGAAGCGACGCGCGCAGACTCTAGAATCTATGCCGTTACTTCGACCCATTGCGACGATGCAGAACTCGATTAGCGGCGGCTGCTCCGGGACGCTATTCTTCCATCGCTGTATTCTTTGGCGGATATCACGGCATGCATCCTCGGGTCTACGCGTCCGCTTCGCTCCCGCTCCGCCCGTGGATGACGAAGTTGAGAGGCCCTGCAAAACTCACCCGTCCCGCGCTCGCCCCAGCCATCGCGCATACATTTCCCCCACAATCCCGCGGCGGAAGATCAGCACGCAGATCATGAAAATCAGGCCGGTGGCGATCGTCACCGGGAAGCCGGAGGTGGCCAGCGTATTCTCCAGGCCGACCACCAGGCCGGCGCCCACAACCGGGCCTACCATAGTGCCGATGCCGCCAAGCAGCGTCATCAGGATCACCTCACCCGACATCTGCCAGGTGACGTCGGTGAGTGTCGCGAACTGGAAGACGATCGCCTTGGTAGCGCCTGCAAGGCCGGCAAGCGCCGCCGACATGACGAAGGCGGCCAGCTTGTAGCGGCCGACAGAATAGCCGAGCGAAATGGCGCGATTCTCGTTCTCCCGGATCGAACGCAGGATCATGCCGAAAGGCGAGTTGACGATGCGCCAGACGGCGAAGACGCCGATCAGGAAGACGGCAAGCACGAAGAAATACATGTTCATGGTGACGCCGAGATCGACGACGCCGAAGAGATGCCCGCGCGGCACGCCCTGGATGCCGTCCTCGCCCTCGGTGAAGGGCGCCTGCACGCAGAAGAAATAGAACATCTGCGCCAACGCGAGCGTGATCATCGAGAAATAGATGCCCTGGCGGCGGATGGCGAGGAAGCCCATGATGAGGCCCATCAGCGCTGCACCCGCGGTGCCGAGCAGGATGGCGGGCTCCGGCGGCCAGCCCCAGGCCTTCACGGCGTAGGCGCAGAAATAGGCGGCACCGCCGAAGAAGGCGGCGTGGCCGAAGGACAACAGCCCCGTGTAGCCAAGCAAAAGGTTGAAGGCGCAGGCGAACAGCGCGAAGCACAGCATCTTCATGACGAAGATCGGATAGATGACGAAGGGCGCGGCGATCAGCGCCAGGATGCCCAGCACCACCAGCGCCCGTTCGAGCCTCACGGAGGCGGCGGCGCGTTCTGCGTGAAGGGTCGCCTCGCTCATCTTACGCGTCCCTTCCGAACAGGCCGGCGGGCCTGAGCAAAAGGACAATCGCCATGATGACGAAGACCACGAGGTTCGAGGCCTCGGGGTAGAAAACCTTGGTCAGGCCCTCGGCGAGGCCGAGCATATAGCCGGTGACGATGGCGCCGAGGATCGAGCCCATGCCGCCGACCACGACGACGGCGAAGACGACGATGATGATGTCCGAGCCCATCAGCGGGCTGACCTGGTAGACAGGAGCGGCGAGAATGCCTGCGAGCCCCGCAAGGGCCGCGCCCAGCCCGTAGGTGAGCGTCAGCAGAAGCGGCACGTTGACGCCGAAGGCCTGAACCAGTTCCGGGTTTTCGGTGGCGGCGCGCAGGTAGGAGCCGAGCCTGGTCTTCTCGATCAGGAGCCAGGTCCCGATGCAGACGATCAGCGAAGCCGCCACCACCCAGCCGCGATAGTTGGGCAGGAACATGAAGCCGAGATTGGTGCCGCCGGCAAGCAGCGTCGGCACGGCATAGGGATTGCCGGAGACGCCGTAATAATAGCGGAACACGCCCTCGATGACCAAAGCGAGGCCGAAGGTGAAGAGCAGGCCGTAGAGCGGATCGAGGCGGTAGAGATGCGACAGGGCCAGGCGCTCGACCGCCATGCCGAACAGGCCGACGATAAGCGGCACCAGAACCAGCGCCGGCCAATAGCCGATGCCCAAATGCACCAGCAGCAGATAGCCAATGAAAGCGCCCAGCATATAGAGCGCGCCATGGGCGAAATTGATGATGCGCAAAAGGCCGAAGATGACGGCGAGACCGAGGCTCAGCATGGCATAGAAAGAGCCATTGATCAGACCGACGAGGAGCTGACCGAGAAGCGCCTGGATGGGGATGCCGAAGATCATGGTCATGGCGCCATCATACCCCCAGTACCTCGTGCAGCTTGTCGGTGTGCGCGGACAGCTGGCCGACGGCAAAACCTTCCACCACCTTGCCATGGTCCATCAGGTAGAAGCGGTCGGCGATGCGGGCGGCGAAGCGGAAATTCTGCTCGACCAGAAGGATGGTCATGCCGCGTTTCTTCAGCGTCGCCAGCAATTCGCCGATGCGCTGGACAATGACCGGCGCCAGGCCTTCGGTCGGCTCGTCGAGCAGCAGCATCTCAACGCCGGTGCGCAGGATGCGAGCGATGGCCAGCATCTGTTGTTCGCCGCCGGACAGTTTCGTGCCCTGGCTGTTGCGGCGCTCCTTGAGGTTGGGGAAGAGGGCGAAGATTTCTTCCACGCTCATGCCGCCCTTGGCCACGACCGGCGGCAGGATGAGGTTCTCGTCGACGGTGAGGGTCGCGAAGATGCCGCGCTCCTCCGGCACGAAGCCGATGCCCTGATGGGCGACGCGGTGCAGCGGCAGGCGGATAAGGTCGTTGCCGTTGAAGGTGACGGAGCCGGTGCGCTTGCGGATCAGCCCCATGATGGCGCGCAATGTGGTGGTCTTGCCGACGCCGTTGCGGCCAAGCAGCGTCACGGTCTCACCGCGCATCACATCGAGGTCGACGCCTTGTAGCGCATGGCCCTCGCCGTACCAGGCGTGGAGATCGCGCACGGCAAGCAACGGCTCACTCATGTTCGGTCCCCATATAGGCGACGCGCACGCGCTCGTCCTGGCTGACGGTGGCGTAGTCGCCGGCCGCCAACACCTGGCCGCGCTGCATGACGGTGATCCAATCGCAGAGATCGGCGACGACGGTGAGGTTGTGCTCGACCATCAGTACGGCGCGGTCCTTGGCCAGCGAGCGGATGATGCCCGAGATCATGCCGACATCCTCATGCCCCATGCCGGCCATCGGCTCGTCGAGCAGAAGCACTTTCGGATCGAGCGCCAATGTGGTCGCGATCTCCAGCACGCGCTTCCTGCCATAGGAGAGATCGCCGGCGAGACGATGCGCCACGTCGTCAAGGCCGACGATGGCTAGCAATTCGCGCGCCCTGGGCGTGAGCTGGTCCAGCGCCGAGACCGGGCGCCAGAACTGGTAGCCGAGCCCGCTTGGACGCTGCAGCGCCACGCGCACATTGTCGAGCACGGAGAGGTGCGGAAAGATCGCCGATATCTGGAAGGAGCGCACGAGGCCCATGCGCGCCACTTTGGCCGGCGGCGTGCGGGTGATGTCGGAGCCGAGCAGTTCGATCCTGCCGCTGGTCGGCTGCAGGAACTTGGTCAGCAGGTTGAAAACGGTCGTCTTGCCGGCGCCGTTCGGGCCGATCAGCGCATGGATCTTGGCGTGATGGACGTCGAGGTCGACATCCTTCACCGCGACGAAGCCGGCGAAGTCGCGCCGCAGACCGCGGGCGGAAAGCACCACCCGCGGCGTCTCTTCCGTGCTGCCCCGACGGACAGCAGTGGCGGTGTCGAGCGTCACTTGGCGACGAGCGGGCAGCCGCTGTCCTCGGCCTTCATGAAGGCCTTGTCGCCCGGAATAGTCGCCAGATAGGTGTAATAGTCCCAGTCCTTCTTCGACTCTTCCGGCTTCTTGACTTGGTAGAGATACATATCGTGCACCATCGAGCCGTCGGCCTGCACCTTGCCGTTGGCGGTGAAGACGTCGTTGACCGGCATCTCATGCAGCTCCTTGGCCACCGCCTCGGTCCCGTCGGTGCCGGCCTTGTCGATGGCCTTGAGATACTGCGTCACCGCCGAATAGGTGCCGGCCTGGATCATGTTCGGCATGCGGTTGGTGAGCTTGAAGAAGCGCTGGGCGAATTCACGACTCTTGTCGTCGCGGTCCCAGTAGAAGCCTTCGGTCAGCACCACGCCCTGCGCCGCCTGAAGGCCCAGCCCATGCACTTCAGCGAGGGTGAAGAGAAGTGCCGCCAGCCGCTGGCCGCCGGCGACGATGCCGAACTCCGCTGCCTGCTTGATCGAGTTCGAGGTATCGAGGCCGGCATTGGCGAGCCCGACGATCTTGGCGCCGGAGGACTGCGCCTGGAGCAGGAAGGAGGAATAGTCGGTGGAGCCGAGCGGATAGCGCACTTCGCCCAGCACCTTGCCGCCGCTCGCCTCAACCAGCTTGGCGGTCTGGTCCTTCAGCGAATAGCCGAAGGCATAGTCGACGGTGATGAAATACCAGCTGTCGCCGCCCTGCTTGACCAGCTGGCCGCCGGTGCCGACCGCTTGGGAGTGCGTGTCATAGGCCCAGTGGAAGCCGTAGGGCGAGCACTGCTTACCGGTGAGGTCGGTAGCGGCCGCGCCGGTGACGATGTCGATCTTCTTCTTTTCCTTGGAAAGCCCCTGGACGGCCAAAGCCACGGAGGATGTCGTAAGCTCCATGATCGCGTCGACCTGCTCGGTGTCGTACCACTGGCGCGCGATGTTGGAGGCAATGTCGGGCTTGTTCTGATGGTCGGCGCTGACGATCTCGATCGGCGCGCCCTGCACCTTGCCGCCGAAGTCCTCGACCGCCATCTTGGCGGCCTCGACCGACCACTTGCCGCCGAAATCGGCATAGACGCCCGACTGGTCGTTGAGGATGCCGATCTTGACCTTGCCGTCGGAGATTTCGCCGGCCGCCGCCGGCATTGCGGATGCCGCAAGAAGCGCGGCCGAGACGAGACAGGATGCTTTCACTGGTGGTTCCTCCCTGGTGGCCAACCACGGGAAACGCGGCGGCCTCGCAATGGTTCAACAGTTCCGTCCGGATTTTGGATCGGGGCCCGATCCCGCTCTGCCGCTCCTCCTCTTGCGGGCCTTCTGGTTTGCGGGCTGGGCCGCGGCGTGCCTTGGGTGCACGTGCGCGAGCCTAGCACCACCTTTCGCGAGCCGAGAATGCTATTTTCGTAGCATGGCAGATGGATGGATCGAGAGGCGGCCACGCGGTGGTGAGACGCCCGGGAGGGTCAAGCGCGAGCGGCGGCCTTTTTATCCTTTTTGTTGCCCTGATCGGCCAAGTGGTAAGGGACGATCAGGACCTCTGCAGGGATATGCCACTCACGATTGAGCTTGAAAGCCATGTCCATCGTCAGCGCCCGCTTGCGGGCTAGAATCTCAGATGCGCGCGACGCTGATCCGAGCAGCTTTACCAGCGCGTGCCTGCTGAGATTGGCCATCTCCATATGAGCAGTGATCGCGTCCACCGGGTCGGTTTCCGCGATAGGGTAGTGTTTTGCCTCGTATGCTTCGATAAGCTCAGCAAGAACATCGAAACGGTCAGCGTCAGGCGTGCCGGGAACGGGCTCCTTGTCAAAATAGCGAGTGATCTCCGCAATCGCCCAATCGTAATCGGCTTCAGTCTTAATCGGTCGGATGTTGTCCATCACACCTTCTCCGCGTCTATCTTGTCGTACTCGGCGTGGGTGCCGACGAATTTGATGAGCACCCGCTTGAACGTGTAGCTGACATGCACAATCAGCCGGTACTTATTGCCCGCAATGTCGAACACCACACGGTTATCGGCTACGAAATCGACGTTTGCGCCGAACTGTTCCTTGATATCAGCCGGTCCCTTCCACTCGACCTTGCTCGAAGCATTGAACCAGGCCGTCAGCGGCACTTTGGATTGCGGGTGCTTCGTCCAGAAGGTGACGAGCGTTTTCCTGCTGACGATCTGCATGCACCCATATAGCCATTTCCCAAACTGGGAACAAGAGGAATTTACCCAAATTGGGAAATATCCATCTCGTCGGCTCACCAGGATAGCGGCTTGCCGTCACGAAAAAAGCCGCCGGTCGGACCGTCGTCGGGCAAGGTCGCGGCCCAGACGATGCCGGCGGCGCCTTGCGCGACGGGACGGCCGCCTGGGCCGCCCATGTCGGTCGCGACCCAACCGGGACAGATCGAATTGACCAGGACGCCTGCACCGCGCAGCTCAGCCGCCAGGATGCCGGTCAGCGCGTTGAGTGTCGCCTTGCTGGTCGAATAGGCAGGCGCGCCGGCACCCATCGAAGCGAGCGAGCCGCCTTCCGACGAGACGTTGACCAACCGGCCGTGGCCGGAAGCGCCAAGCAGCGGCGCGAAGGCGGCAGCGACACGCCAGGCGCCGAAGACATTGGTCTCGAAGGCCTCGCGGATGACCGTCCAGTCGGGATGGAGCGCCCGCGCCGAAGGATCGTAATGGATGGCGGCGTTGTTGACCAAAACGTCGAGCCGGCCGAACCGGCTCTTGACCTCGGCCGCGGCGCGCGCGGCTGCTTCGGGCGCGCCGACATCCAGCGCGATGGCTTCGACGGCGCCGCCAAGCTTCCTTGCCGCCGCCTCGCCCTTGGCAAGGTCACGCACGCCGATGAGCACCGTGAAGCCGAGTCCCGCAAGCTGGCGCGCCGTCTCCAGGCCGATGCCGCGATTGCCGCCGGTGACGAGCGCCACCTGGCCGGAATGATCTGTGTTGGTGGTCATTGCTCCTGCTCCTGTTCAGTATGTCGGCAGCAAGATGACATCGATCGGACCGAATGATTAGGGCGCGGAATTCGCACGCATCGTGCGATTGGGCTCATGAAAGGCCTGCCCCAGCCGGATGCGCGGCCGCCTTAATCGCAAGCGGTGCTTGATCGCCAGTTGACCGTTGCGGCCCGCGCTTACGAAGCGGCCATCCCATTCCGCAATGGGAAAGCGCCAGACACAATCGGGAAACAAGATTCAACAGGCGGGAAAAACTCGCGAAAAGAGCCGGTGTCATAACGGTACCCGGAGCAGCCGACCACTACGGCGCGCGACAACAGACATTGATCCTAACCAAGGAATGCCGATTATGAAAAAGACCCTTCTTTCCGCACTCGGCCTCGCCGTCGCTCTCGCTTTCGCGGTGCCCGCCGCCAACGCCCAGACCACCACCACGACGACCGCCGCTCCGGCGACGAGCACCACTGCTCCCGCCGCGACCACGGCTGCCCCGGCCGCTAACGAGACGGCGAAGGCCGGCGCCAATGGCCCGCACAAGAAGCTCAGGAAGCATCATCGCCGCCATCACGGCCGCAAGCATCATATGCGGAAGCACACCCGGCACCACATGAGGAAGCATCACGCGCGCAAGCACCATGTGAAGAAGCATGTTGCGAAGAAGGCCGCATGAGGCCTGACGCGTTTCGACCTTCATGACCGGATGATCCGGGACCGCTTGCCAAGGGTTCAGGATCATAGCTTCCCGAAAACGCCGCCCTCCTTTCCGGGCGGCGTTTTTGTTTGCGGTCTTAGTCGGGCAAACCGGCAACCATTTTGGGATCGCGCCTTACTTCTTCTGCGGGTGGATCGTCTCGCCGCGCTTCAGCATCGCCACCAGATCGGCGATCTTCTTCTTGCGCCCTGCCTCGGTCTTCATGTTGTGGGTCCGGAAGGCGAGCGCGAAGCGGTTCTGCGCCGAAAGCTTGTCCAGCATCGCTTTCGCCTTCGGCTCGGCATCGATCGCGGCCTGCAGGTCGGGCGGGATGGTCATCTCCTTCGATCCGCCATAGGCGCGGTCCCAGCGACCGTCGGCCTTGGCCGCCTCGACCTGATCGAGGCCATGCTTCGTCATGCGGCCCGCCTCGATCAGGCGCGCCACATTGTCAATGTTGATCTTGCTCCAGATGCTCTTTTTGCCGCGCGGGGTGTAACGCTGCAGAAAACTCTTCTCGTCGAGCGACTTGCGCACCGCGTCGATCCAGCCGAAGCAAAGCACGACGTCGATCGCCTCCTTCGGCGTGATCGATGGCAGCCCCGAACCGACCTTGTGGATCTTGATCCAGACTTCGCTTTCGCTGGCATGATTGTCGGCCAGCCACGCATAGAAGCTCTCCGCATCGGGGAACTCGCGCACCTTGTTCGGATCGACCTGGATCGGGGCCATAATCACCTCTTGTTCATCGTATATCAATGTGGACGATTTCGCGGCGGTTGTAGCGACCGCTGGTGCCAGTTTCTGTCAGCAGGCGGTACATGCCATCGGAGTTTCCGATGGCGCCATCGATTTCTTCCGTTTACGCTTCGCGCCAGGGTCTGCCACACCTCCTCCATGCAAAGGAAAGGCATGGACATGGAGAAGCAAAGAATCCTGGTCGTCGGCGGCAGCTCGGGCATGGGGCTCGCGCTCGCCAGCCGATGCCTCGAGGAAGGCGCGCACGTCATCATCGCTGGGCGTGGGCAAGCGAAGCTGAGCGCGGCGCGGGAAGAGCTCGGCCGCGGGGACACGCTCGAGACGGCTGTGGTCGACATCGGCCGCGAGGATGAGGTCGCAGCGCTTTTCGAGCGCATCAGCAGGCTCGACCATATCGTCAGCACGGCGGCCGACATCGAAGGCGCCTACCGGCTGTTGCCCGAGATCAAGCTTTCAGCCGCACAAAAGGTGGTGGAAAGCAAGTTCTACGGACCGTTGCTTCTCGCCAAGCATGGCGCGCCAAAACTGCCGCCGAGCGGCTCCCTCACCTTCGTCTCGGGCATTGCCGCCTACCGGCCGGCGGCACGCGGCGCGGTCGTTGCCGCCGTCAATGCGGCGCTGGAAGGGCTTGTGCGTGCGCTGGCCGTCGAGTTGGCGCCGATCCGGGTCAACGCCGTCTCGCCGGGTTGGGTCGACACGCCGATCTGGGAGTTCGTCGCGGGCGACAGGAAGGCGCAGACCCTGGCCGCCATGGCGGAGCGCCTGCCCGCTGGGCGGGTCGGACGGCCGGAGGACATTGCGGACGCAATCCGCTTCCTGATCGGCAACGGCTTCACGACGGGAGAGACGATACATGTGGAGGGCGGGCACCGGCTGGTGTGATCGGCGTGAAGCCCTCTCTTATAGCGGTGAGCAGAGCCTTCAGCGCCGGCGGCTGGACGCGGCGGCGGCGCCAGATCATAACGATGTTGGACGAGCGGGGCGAGCCGGGCCAGGCAAGCTCGGCCACCTCGCCGCGATCGATCGCGGCGGCGACCGCCAGCCGCGGCACGAGGCCAAAACCGGCGCCTGCCGCCACCAGCCCGGCGATGGCGTCGATGCTGCCGGCCTCGGCGGCCAGTCTTGGCCTGCCCAACCCTGCCTCGGCGAATGCCTTGTCGACCATGGCGCGGTAGACGCAGCCGGTCTCGGTGGCAACGAACTGCTTCTCGGCCAGCGCCGCCAGATCGACATCCGCGCGGTTGTCGCGGGGCGGCGCGATCAGCGCCAGCGGCTCGGCCGCCACAACGCGTCTGGCAAAGCGGTCCGGCACACCGGCATCTTCAAGCTCGGGGGGCCGCTCAAAGCAGAAAGCGACGTCGACCTCGCCGTCGCCCAGCCGGCGCAGCAACTCGCCGCTGCCAGCGATCCGGAGCTTGATGTCGATGCCGGGATGATCGGCGCGAAAACCAGCGAGCCATGGCGCCAGTCTTGCCGCAGCGATCGTCTCCAGCGCGCCGATCGACAGGCTGCCGGCCGCCTCGGCGCTGGTGGCATCAATGGCGGCGCGGGCCTCGTCGGCAAGCGCCAGCAAGTCCTCGGCATAAGGTTTCAGCGCCTCGCCCGCCGGCGTCAGGGTGAGCCCCTGTCGCGATCGGGTGAAGAGGCTGGCGCCAAGCTCGGTTTCCAGCGCTTGGATCTGGTCGCTGACGCTCGACTGCGCGAGATTGACCTCGCGCGCCGCGCGCGTGACGTTGCGAGTGCGCGCGACCGCCAGGAAGGTGTTCAGCAGCCTGGGATGCATCGGCGCTTCAGGGCTACTGCAGTTGCGGCTTCTTCAGGAAGGAATTGCGGTCGGCCGATTTGACGCGCAGCCAAGTCTCGCGGCCGTCGCGGACGACGCGCAGCGGGATTTCCGAGCCGGCCGGGTTCTGCCAGAGTTTTCTGTAGAAATCGGCAAGACCGTCGACCTCGCCGTCGCGCACGTCGGAGATGATGTCGCCTTGACGCAGACCAGCCTTTGCCGCGGGGCCGCCTTCGGCCACGCTCATCACCACCACCATGCCGTTCGACTCGGCCGAGAAGGCGCCGAGCCACGGGCGCGGCGCCTTCGCCGCCTGGCCGCGCTTGACGAGATCGTCGAGGATCGGCGTCAAGAGATCGATCGGCACGACCATGTTGATGTCGGCCACCTCGCCGGCCCGGCTCATCTGCAGGCGCAGCGAGCCGACGCCGAGCAGCTTGCCGTCGTGGTCGAACAGCGCGGCACCGCCCCAGGAGGGATGCGCGGGCGCCGTGAAGATCGCTTCGTCGATCAGGTATTCCCAATAGCCGGCGAATTCCTGCTTGGTGACGATGTGGGCGTCGACCTGCTGGCCGATGCCGTCGGCCAACGTCACGGCATCGCCGATATTGGCCTTCCTGGCGCTGCCGAACTGGACCGCCGGCAGGCCGAGCGGCGCCAGCGCCTGGACGAGGCCGAAGCCGGTCTCCTGGTCATAGGCCAGCGCATGTGCCGCGACCACGCGGCCGTCCTGGTCGGTCAGCCACACTTCCTCGGCCTCGGTGATGAGATAGCCGATGGTGAGCACAAGCCCATTGTCGCGGATCACCACGCCGCTGCCCTCGCGGCGCGTACCAAGCGCATTGGCGGTGAAGGCGTCGTCCGGCACCATGGCGCGCACGGCAACGACGGAGCGCGAAATTTTCTCGATGGTCATCGATCCATCCTGCATTGCGGGTCTTTGCCTATAAGTATGGCCGAAGGAGCGCCGTGCAAGGGCGGATTTCCCCCTTGCCGGGCTGGCACAAGCGCTAGTTCAACGAAGATTGAACTTTTTTCTTTGACGCGCGCGGAACCGCACCTAAGTCTATCGCCATCAGCAGGCGTCACAGCCCTCCGAAACCAAAAGGCCTCCGCATATGGACGAATATATCCCGCCGAAAGTCTGGACCTGGAACAAGCCAAATGGCGGCGAGTTCGCTTCGATCAACCGGCCGATCGCAGGCCCGACGCATGAGAAAGAACTGCCGGTCGGCAAGCACCCGCTGCAGCTCTACTCGCTGGCCACGCCCAACGGCCAGAAGGTGACGATCATGCTGGAGGAGCTTCTGGCGCTCGGTCACAAGGGGGCGGAATACGATGCCTGGCTGATCAAGATCGGTGACGGCGACCAGTTCGGCAGCGGATTCGTCAAGGTCAATCCGAATTCGAAAATCCCGGCGCTGATGGACTATAGCGAGCCGAAGCCGGTGCGCGTGTTCGAGTCCGGCTCGATTCTCACCTATCTTGCCGAGAAATTCGGCGAATTCCTGCCGACCGAGCGCGCGGCGCGCGCGGAAACCTTCTCATGGCTGTTCTGGCAGATGGGCTCGGCGCCCTATCTCGGCGGCGGCTTCGGGCATTTCTATGCCTATGCGCCGCACAAGATCGAATATGCGATCGACCGCTTCGCCATGGAGACCAAGCGGCAGATGGATGTGCTCGACCGCAGGCTGGCGGAGAGCGAATATCTCGCCGGCCCCGACTATACGATCGCCGACATTGCGGTTTGGCCCTGGTATGGCGGGCTCGCCAAGGGCCGCAGCTACACCAACTCGGCGGAGTTCCTCTCGGTGCACGAATACAAGAACGTGCAGCGCTGGGCAGACGCGATCGACGCTAGGCCCGCTGTGACCCGCGGGCGCATGGTCAACCGTATGTCCGGTGATCCGGCCTTCCAACTGCGCGAGCGCCACGATGCCAGCGACTTCGAGACGAAGACGCAAGATAAGCTGCAGGCAGCGGAGTGAGGTAATCTCCCTCCCTGTGCGGGAGATGGCTGTCGCCAGCCCGCTACCTCCCATATGTGTACGTCACGGTCGCTTGGCCGAGCGCAGAGCTTTTGGCGGCGACCGAGATCATCTCCGGCAAGGGGTTGGCCGGTATGCGCAATGTCTTTTCACCCAGTGCATAGAGCGTGAACACATAGTGATGGTTGCCGCTGCCGGGCGGGGGGCACGGGCCGAAATAGCCGGCGCGGCCGATGCCGCCTTTGCCCTGCTCGGAGCCTTTGGGCATGCGCTTGCCACTTTGCGCGCCGGCGCCTTCGCGCAGTCCCTTGGCGCTCGCCGGGATGTTCCAGACCAGCCAGTGCCAGAAACCCTTGCCGCCATTGGCATCGGTGTCGAACATGGTCAAAGCGTAGCTTTTCGTTCCGGCCGGCGGATCCTTCCAGGCAAGCGCGATCGAGACGTTCTGTCCGCCGCAGCCGGGCTTGTCGCCGAGATATTTCGCATCCCATTTGCCGTTCGACACGGAGGGGCTGGAGATCTCGAAGGCGGACGCCTGGGTGGCGAAGGCGACGAGGGCAAGCATGGTGAAGCCGAGGCGCAAGGTCATCTGATCCTCCCTGAATGACGCAGCGTAGCCGCAAAGCGGCCCGAAAAAGGCAAGCTAGCGCGGCGGCCTGCCTGAGCAACAAAAAAAGCCCCGCCGGTGGAGGCCGTCGGGGCTCTTTCGTTCGGACCATGGAGGTGGGACCCCACGATCGGTCGATCCAGGGGGTGTTGGATCGGTCGCGACACTAGCTGAGGAATCGGCCGCGCGGACAATCACGCCTGCGCACTACCAATCACGCCTGCGCGAGTGGACGGTGACAGCGGCTGCTGATCTCCCCTCTTGAGGGGAGATGGCCGGCAGGCCAGAGGGGTCGTCTCACATAGAGCGCCAACCTCCTCACCTTTGCGGAAAGGCGTCGGCGCTCGATGCGCGGCGACCCCCTCTGTCGCGTCCGGCGACATCTCCCCCTCAAGGGGAGATTAACCCTGCAGCAGCTTTGCCAGTCTCGGCACGCCTTCGTTCACCGCACGGTCGTCGGCAAGCGTGAACGACATGCGCAGCGTGTTGCGGCCGGTGCCGTCGGCGTAGAAGGCGTTGCCCGGCACGAAGGCGACGCGCGCCTCCTTGACCGAACGCGCGAGGAGCCCGGTGGCGTCCGTGCCTTCCGGCAGCGTCAGCCAGACGAACATGCCGCCGTCCGGGCGGCTCCAGGAAATGCCGTCGGGCATGTCGGCTTCGAGCGCGGAAAGCAGCGCATCGCGGCGCTTGCGGTACGCACCGATCAGCTTGTCCACCTGGGCGTCGAAGATGGTTTCGGCAACGCGGTGCATGACCATCTGGTTGATCGAGGGGCTGTGCAGGTCGGAGGCCTGCTTCATCAGCACCAGTTTCTCCACCACATGGCGCGGCGCGCAGATCCAGCCGACGCGCATGCCGGGCGACAGGATCTTCGAGAAAGACCCGCAATAGAGCGTGCGTGCACGATCGATGCCGCCGGCGCGGGCGCAGTCGAGCGCCAGGATCGGCGGTTCGCCCTCGCCGTCATAGCGCAGCGCGCGGTAGGCGGCATCCTCGATGACGGCGATGTCGAGCTCGCCGGCGAGGTCGAGCACCGCCTCGCGCTGCTTGGCATCCAGCGTATTGCCGGTCGGGTTGGCGAAATCCGGCACCAGATAGGCGAACTTCACCTTGCCGCCATTTGCCGCCGTTGCCGCGCGATAAGCCTCGGGCGTCATGTTGCCGCCGGCGGTGTTCAGCCGGTCGTAGCGCGGCTCATAGGCGTTGAAGGCCTGCAGCGCGCCGAGATAGGTCGGCCATGTCACCAGCGCAGTGTCGCCGGGGGACAAAAAGAGCTTGCCGAGATAGTCGAGCGCCTGCTGCGAGCCGGAGGTGATGAAGATGTTGCCCTCGTCGCATTGAACGCCAAGCTTGCCCATATAGGCGGCCAGCCATTTGCGCAGCGGCAGGAAACCCTCGCTGACCTGGTACTGCAGCGCGGCGCCCGCCTCCTTGCCGCCCAGCACGGCCTGGTAGGCATCGCCGATGGCTTCGGCCGGAAACAGCGACGGGTCGGGAATGCCGCCGGCGAAGGAGATGATGTCGGGCTGGTCGAGCAGCTTCAACAGCTCGCGGATTTCCGAAGCCTTCATGCGCGAGGAACGCGAGGCCAGAAGGTTCAACAGGGTCAAGACGCACCTCCCGCAGCGTGCTTCTATTTAGGTCAGCTTAGTTGACCTATTATCAGGCCTGGCCTTTCGCGTGAATACACAAAACGGTCATGGCTCATCGTCCAGGCAACATTTGGCCCACAGATTTTCGCAAATGCTAATGAAAAGCCATTGCACGCTCGGCAAGGCCAGCGCACGATTATGACCAGAAACTGGAAGTTGATAGAAAATCAATCCGGAGCAAATGGGGGAACGCGTATGACGCTCGAGGTCATCGGGGCCGGCTTTGGCCGCACCGGCACGTGGTCGACTTTCGCCGCGCTGAACAGGCTCGGCTTTCCGAGCTACCACATGCAGGAAGTCATCATCAACAAGGCCAACAAGGGCCATCTCGACTTCTGGCGCAAGGTGGCGAACAGCCCGCCCGGCGCGCAGCATGACTGGAACCGGGTCTTCGCCAATTATCGGGCGACCGTCGACAATCCGGGCTGCTGCGTATGGCGCGAGCTGATGGCCGCCTATCCGGAAGCCAAGGTGCTTCTGACCCTGCATCCGCGCGGCGCCGAAGCCTGGTACGACAGCACCATCGACACGATCTACTTCACCGAGAATGTCTGGCAGTTCAGGGTGCTGGAATGGCTGACGCCGTTCGGCCGCAAGTTCGGCGACATGTCGCGCAAGCTGGTCTGGGGCCGAACGCTGAAGGGCGTGATGAACGACCGCGACAAAGCGGTGGCGCGCTACAACGCCTATGTCGACGAGGTGAAGGCGGCGGTGCCGCCTGAGAAGCTGCTTGTCTTCAAGGTCAGCGACGGCTGGCCGCCGCTCTGCAATTTCCTTGGCGTCGCGATGCCCAACGAACCGTTCCCCAACCTCAACGACCGCGCCAGCATCAAAAAGATCATCAACGGGATGATCATGGGGTCCTATCTGATGCTTGCCGGTGTCGCGGTGCTGATCGCGCTGGCGGCTGGCGGCTTGTGGTGGTGGCTGGGGTAGCGGACGGTATCCATTAAGCCACCACGACCGCCGATGCCGCGTCTTCGGCGCCACGCGATTAGAACGGCAGGCGGATTTCGTCGGGCTCGGCCCGCTCGGGCCAGCCGATGTCCTTCTGGATCTCTGCCGGCAGTTCGTAGAGCTCGCGCGTCGTCCTCCGGCGCTTGCTGGCCTGCGCGAAGGGGGGCACGGATCCTGTTAAGACTTTTGATCATGAGAGCCTCCATACATCTATCAGCGGCGGAAAACCGGCGCCGCCTCTTCCCGGCGTCGCTTTTGCGATGCGTCTGTAACCAGTCGATAGCGCGCGAACGGTGAAATGCTTCACGAAGCCGAAGCGGCTTGAAACATATGCATGCAAATTAGTTTGCGGGATCGGCCACGCAGGCTGCGCGAAAATTGGGAGCTTGCGTGGCCTGCAATGTCAGACGCTTGGGCTTGTCGCCTGATGGGTTGATTCATCTCCCCGAGAGGACCTTGAGGGGAGATGGCCGCGGAGCGGCCAGAGGGGTCGTCTCACATTGGGCGTCGACCTATAGCGGCCATGAAAGCCTCGCGCTCCACGCCCGCCATATACCGTTTTCGCGGAAGTTTCAGCCGGCTGCAAATGTGCCATGGTGACGTCTGCGGTACGAGGCCGCCGTGGTCGACGCGGACGCCCAAGCACATCCCCAACAATGCGCCCCCAACGGCCGCGTCGACCATGAACGGAAATGGCAATGGCGACCTTGCCCTAGGTCACCGTTTTTCGACCGGCCCGGCTTTTAGTCAGCCTTGGATGCCGGCGTATTCGGCGACCAGCGGCTCATATTCCTCGAAGGACGGCAGCGCTTCGTAGCTGTGCACGGCCGCCGTCGCCGCCCAGGGCAACTTCTCAGATGTCCAGGTCTCGATGAAGGGCGCAAACCAGGTATGGTCGTCGAGCATGGTCGGGCGCAGGTTGACGAACCAGTCAATCCCCTCCGGCCGCGTGAACATCCAGGTCATGCAGTAGCCGCAGAAATAGTGCTTCGACGCGCCGTGCAGGCCGCCGACCACCGGTTCGCCTTTTGTGATCTCGAACCCCTCCGAGGGGATCGCCGCGCTCAGCGAATAGGCGCTGGACGACATCGACTGGCAGCCGGTGCAGTGACAGGCCATGGTGAGCAAAGGTTTTGCCGAGATCTTCAGCCGCACGCGGCCGCAGCGGCAGCCTCCTTCAGCGGGCAGAGTGAGGGTGGGCAAGATCGGCTCCTTGGGTTGGATCGTTGGATCGAGACTTTACCGACAAATGTCGGCGGGACAGAGGGGGGGCGAAGGAACGCGGCCTTTCAGTTATTGCCCCCAACCAGCTCCGCCGTGGTCGTCATCCGCACGCCCTGCCCCGCGAAGGCCTCGTTGTGGCGGGCGATGATGTCGGGCGCCTTCTCCTCCAGTGAATCCAGCGTCGAATGCGCGTCGGAGACCAGGGTGACGCCAAGGCCTTCGGCGAAGGCTCCCTTCACGGTGGCGGCGACGCAGAAATCGGTCTGGGCGCCGATGAGCACGACGTCCTTCGCGCCCTGCCCCGCTATCCATGCTGCTAGGTCAGGGTTGGAGAAGGCGTTGCCGACATTCTTGCCGAAAGTCGGCTCGTCGTCGGCCTGGCCGAGCAGCGGCCAGACCGGCCAGCCGGAAGCGCCCGGCGCCAGCGGATCGCCGGGCGGTCCGTCATGGCGGATGAAGGCCACCTTGCGGCCGGTGCACCGCGCCCAATCAATCAGCCTGCGGGCGCGTTCGGCGATCGTGTCGGCGTCGTGGATCGGCGGATCGAAACGGCCATCGAACATGCCCGTCTGCAGGTCGATGACAATCAGCGGCGCGGCGGCGGAGGGAGAGGTGTCCGGCATGGCGCGAAGATAGCGTGGGCGGGAGGTGGGTCAAGGGCAAGTACAACTCACAAGCGACGCACAAACAATCATCAGTTGCAATATGAGCGTGATGCAACTATCGTTACCAATCAATGGGAGCGAAGATGATGGAACAACACACCGTGTTCCTGATCGGGGCAGGCACACAGGGTGATGACGAGCAGGCTGTCTTTACGCTGCATGATGCGAGGACAAAATGCCGACTCATCTGCAGTTATCAGGACAAGGTTATCGAGGCCGAAGAGGACGACTATTTCGAAGCGCTGTTCCAGATTCGCCTGCGCCTTGAATTGGATGGACTGCTGCCTTTCTGTTACGGCGCCAGCGGGAGAGTCTACCCGGAAGGAACAGTGATCGAGATGAGCCGCGGACTAATTGCCTGCAAAGTAAAGATGGGGCAGCCGCCGAAAGAGACCGATCTGGTCAACATCTTTGCCGACGGCCTCGATGTGGTGCCTGTCTTTCCACGAATGCAACAGGAATGCTGGGACGCCTGGCTCGCTTCATTGCCTTCCTGACGAGAAGCATCGATACGCCAACCCACGGGATTTTGCGTATGACTGCCACTGATCCTGATTGGCCTTTTGACGATCCGCCAAATGTGGCCGTCATTACGATTCATCAGATAATCAGGGGCGAGCACATTGTAGATTACGTTACTCACGACGACGATGATGGCGCTTGGCAGTTCCTGAACCGAGCTGTCGATTTCAAGATGGCCGATGCCATGCTCATCGGGCTGTCTGAGATGGTGAAATTCGATAGCTCGCTCCGCGAACTCTGGGACCTTCCTTATGGCTGGTGCGCATGGCGGGAAGGCAAGGGCCAACCGTGGCACCGCGCGCGGAAAGAGCCCGAGGAGGAATGATGGCTTGCAGGCATCAGGCCCAGAGTTCGTCATCGTAGGGCGGAGCAAGAGGCGATCGTCACGCCGGAACGCGGTGTGCGCGGCGGGCGCTGTGTTCGACATCATCGCGCTGGCGGCCGATCTGGCGGGCGGACCGGAGTAGTCGCCAACCGTTTCCGACGCTCCTCGGATCGGCCATGCATTATGGATTCGCGCGGGTGGCGGCGACCAGCTTGCCGCGCACTGCCGAAGGCCGGCGCAAATTCTGGCAGTAGGCGCTGATGCGCTTCATCTCGGTGCCCTCGCTGCCGCCCAGGGCGCGGGTCCAGCGGCCTCGTGAGTTGACTCTGTCAGATCGGCCGCAGCCTGTTACCCGATCCCGCCGGTGATTGTGAAGGTTCCCTTGCAGGAACCGTCGGGCAGGCGCGCGATGGCCGTGACGATCGAACCATAGGAACCGCGCCAGATGCTATGGAAGCCTTGATGGGTCGCGGCCGGTACGATCACGCGACCGGTGAATCGGTTACCGTTGCCTTGCATGGAAACCGGCTCGCCGTTGACGTGGACTTTCACTACCGCCGCGTCGGCGGTCCTCAGCGCGATCGCGATCTCATCGGTGTCGCCGGCGCGGGTCGTCTCAGCCGTGAGCGCCAGCGTGAGCGGGGGATCGCCAACACGACTCGCCGCGCCCCTGCCCTCGAACACATCATCGGCCAGCGCCGGCGTGCGCGGCGGAACGGTGCGGCGCCTTGTAGAGCGCTCGTACTCGCCGGCGATCGTCAGCAATGCCACGTCCTCATAAGCCTTGCCAGCGAAGGTGAGGCCGACGGGCATGCCGATATCGGCCATGGTGCCCATCGGCACCGTCACCGTCGGGATGCCGAGATGCCGCCAGACCAGATTGCCGTTGGCGACCCAGGTGCCGTTTCGCCAGGCAAGCCGGGCGGAAGCCTCGTTGATGTCGGCATCGGCCGGGCCGACGTCGGCGACCGCCGGCAGCACCACGGCGTCGAGCCGGTTGGCATCGAGCCAGTCTTCGAAGTCGGCGCGGCGCGTTGCTTCCAGGCCTTTCAGGCCCGCCTCGATGGTGGGAATGTCCGCGAGCGGCGCCACCCCGCGCTTCGCTCGCTCGACATACTGCGCCAGATCGAAATCGGCATCGCCATAGCGATCGCGCAACGTGCCCGGCGGCTGCGGGAAGATCTTTGCGCCGTCGACCGAGGCGAGATCGGGAATCGCCGGATCGGCGTTGGCGCGCAGGAAATCGTCCCAGGACCAGATGGACAGGTCCCAGATCTCGCGTTCGGCGAATTCCGGCGGCACAAGGCCGCGGTCGACCATCGACAGCGCGCCCGGACGGTCGCGTTCGTAGTTGGAGACGACAGGGAAATCGACCTCAACCACCTCGGCGCCGAGCGTTTCCAAATCGCGCGCCGCCTGCCGCCAGAGCTCAAGTACCGAGGCGCGCGTCTCGATCGGGCGGTCGGCGCCTTCGTCCTTGCCGATATACATTCTGGGCACACCGAGCCGCTTGCCCTTGAGTGAGCCTTGCAGAGGAAGCGCAGCATAGCTCGCCGGCCTGAGCTCGGATGCCTTCGGGATATTCACCCAAGGCTGCACGCGCCAGAAATCGCCGCGCGTCTCGTTGTCGTCGGCGACGATCACATCGAGCAGCTCCAGCATGTCGGGGATGCTGCGCGTATGCGGCACGACTACATCCATGGTCGGCACCAAAGGCCAATTGCCGCGCACCGAGATCACGCCGCGCGAGGGCGTGTAGGCGACCAGCGCGTTGTTGGAAGCGGGCGCCCGGCCGGACGACCAGGTTTCTTCGCCCAGCCCGAAAGCCGCGAAGCTGGCGGCCGTCGCCGTGCCCGAGCCGTTGGACGAGCCGGAGGCGAAGGCGGCGGTGAGGAAATCCTTGTTATACGGGCTTTCGGCGCGACCATAGACGCCGCGCTGCATGCCGCCATTGGCCATCGGCGGCATGTTGGTAAGGCCGATCAGCACCGCGCCGGCCGCGCGTAGCCGGGCGATGGTGAAAGCGTCTTCCGTAGCGACGAGATGCTCGAAGGCCGGCGAGCCGGCGGCAACCGTCAGGCCCGTCGCCTTGTAGCTATCCTTGGCGGTGTAGGGGATGCCGTCGAGCGATCCGAGCGTCTTGCCCTCGCGCCGGCGCCGGTCGGACGCTTCGGCCTCTTCGAACATCTTCGGGTTGAGGATGGGCACAGCGTTGAGCGCGATGCCGTGGCGGTCGTAATGGGCGATGCGCCGCAGATACGCAGCGACAAGCTCGAC
The DNA here is from genome assembly GCF_037179585.1 of Mesorhizobium argentiipisi (SeqCode). Taxonomy (NCBI): domain Bacteria; kingdom Pseudomonadati; phylum Pseudomonadota; class Alphaproteobacteria; order Hyphomicrobiales; family Phyllobacteriaceae; genus Mesorhizobium; species Mesorhizobium argentiipisi (SeqCode). The sequence goes on along the minus strand of NZ_JAPYKO010000029.1, from coordinate 44,527 downwards.
GCTGGTGACGGTGCCGTTTTCCAGCGCGCGGCGCAGATCGGCGATCGAGGCTTCGACGAGGTGGAGCATGATGGGGATCGAATTTCCTTACAGAAGCTGCGTTCCGTCACACCCCCCTCTGCCCTGCCGGGCATCTCCCCCACAAGGGGGGAGATTGGCCGGCGCGACGGCTTTCGCCAATCGCTGACGCTGCAGAGAGGGCGCCGTCGCAGGAACTGCCGATCGCCCCCCTTGCGGGGGGAGATGGCCGGCAGGCCAGAGGGGGTGCTATCCCGCCGACCCGTCAGGTAATCCAAAGGCTCTATTCATTTTTCCGACGAATGCCCGCCTCCCGCCGTCGTGCTCTACGCTCAACCCACCAATCATTCTGCCAATTCTCATAGCCGAGAAGTGAGCCCTCCATCCGTTCGAGGGCTTCGTTCCAGCCGGTCTTGGCGGAGACTTTCGATGCCAGCAGATATGCGTCTATTCGCCATTCCTCGCCGGGGAGTGCGAAGAAGGCGCGCCGCCATTTTTCGAACTTTGGGAAGCGAGCGCGCTCGGCCTCGGTGAAGGGCGTGTCGATTATGCGGCGCACCAACCGACCCGAGCGGACGAACGGGTCGAAGCGGGCCAGCGTTTCCGTCAGCCACTCCACCGGATAGGTGTCTTGGAACACCGCCAGAGGCTTGCGACCTTCCAGCATCAGCGGCAGCTCGAAATTCGTGTGAACGAGATACGGTGTTTCGCGGATCGGATGCCAGGATTCGATGCGATTGAGCCTCGGGTCAAGCTCGCGAGGTGGGATGCAGATCGCGCCCAGCCTTTGAATATCTCCCAGGTCCAATTCCCATGAGCCTGATAGCTGTGTGCTGCTGCAACCCAGAACCGCGCCAAGCTCTTTCAGGTCCAAGACGCAGATTCGAGCCTCAGCGACAGCCGAACCGGTCGCAGGATCGATCTCCTGCAAGACAAAATAAGTGGGTTCGGCAGTGTTGCTCATGCGGCAACGATGGCTGCTCGGACAATCCTTGTACAGATCTTCTTCGGATGGTCTGGCGGGACAGCACCCCTCTGCCCTGCCGTCCTTCGTAGCAGCTGCGCTGCAGCTTCGGCGGGTGAAACGGGCATCTCCCGCACAAGGGAGGAGAGTGGCTGTCACGCGGGCCTTCGCCAATCGCCTAGCTATTCCGGCGCCCCGGCAAACAGCACCGTGCCGTCCCCGCCCGCCGCCGGCCAGTCGCGGATGGTGCGGTCGATGCCGCCGGTCAATAGCGTGCCGTCGGCGGCGAAGGCAACCGAATACATAGGGCCAGTGCCGGGGTCGAATTCGGCGATCTCAGCGCCGGTGTCCACGTTCCAGATCCTGGCAGTGCCATCCAGCGAGACGGAGCCGAGACGCTTGCCGTCGGCCGACAAGGCGAGCGCATAGACCGTGCCGGAATGGCCGTCGAAGCGGCGGACCTCCTTGAAGGTGTCGAGGTCCCAGAGCTTGATCGTGTAGTCGCCGCTGCCGGTCACCGCGTGATGGCCATCGGCCAGGAAGACCGCGCCATAGGCGCCGCGGTCGTGGCCGTGCCAGCTGCGCAGCTGCTTGCCCGCAACGATATCCCAGAGCTTCAGCTCACCGTCGATGCTGCCCGTGAGCGCCCTGGTGCCGTCGGGCGAGATGGCGACAGAGCTCACCGACCAGTCGTGGCCCGGCAGCACATGCAAGACCGCCCCCTTCTCCAGGTCCCAGACAACCACGGAACCGGTGTCGTGACCGCTGACGGCGCGCTTGCCGTCCTGGCTGATCTTCAACTGCCTGACGCCGCCGTTCGCCCCTGAGGAGAAGACGTGCAGCACGGTGCCGTCGGATAGCTGGCGCAGCACGATTTCGCCGTCGTCGCCGGCGGTGAGCGCGGTCCTGCCGTCGGGCATGAAAAGCGCGGTGCGCGCCATATCCTTGTGCTGACCAAGATCGCGGATCAGCCGCTTGCCGTCGATGTCCCAGAGCTTGATCATGCGGTCGGTGCTGGCGCTCAAGATCTCGTGGCCGTCGGCCGACACCGCCAGCCAGACGACCGCGTCGCGGTGGCCTTCCAGCGCGGTCGGCTGGGCCGGAGGTGCCGGTGGAGGCGGCGCCTCCGTCTGCGGCGGCGTTGCGGGCGCGAGTGCCGTCTGCTCGGTTGGCTCGACCGGCTCTGCCGGTTGGGCAGGCTGCGGCGCTGACTCGGCCGGCGCGGCGGCTGTCGGTGCCGGCTGGACAGGAGCCGCAACCGGCTCGGGCAGCGCGGGCTTTGCGGCCTCTTCCTGTGCGGATGCAGGCGCGGCTGGCTCGATGCTCGCCTCGGGCGTGGTTGGTTTTGCGCTCGCCTTCGGCTCGGGCGGCCGAGGCGCCGGGTCCGCCGGCGCGGTGGCGACCTCCTTCGCCGGTTCGCTGCCCGGCGCCCGCCACGGACCAAACTGGTCGGCGACGATCACGATCAGGGCCAGAAGCGGCAAAGCGAGTGCTGCGCGGCGCAACCGCGGATGGCCGGCCGGCGCGATCCCGGCGTCGCGACCGAACAAAGGGGCGGCCGGATCGTGCCTGGCGGCGCCCGGCAGCAGGCCGGCGAGGAAAAGCAGCCCGGCAAGGACCGACAGCACGCCGGCCGCGCCGAAGACTTCCAGGCGCGCCGTCGCCGCCGGCCCACCGCCCAGCGCCGGATAGAGCTTGGCGAAAGAGGCAATGCCGACGATCAGCATCGCCAGCGCCAGCAGCCTGTCGGTCGATCTCTTCATCTGTTTCCCCCGCGCCTCGCGGCCTCAACCCCTTACAATCCGATGGCGGCAGGCGGCCCGGCATCTTAGCCGAGCCCACTGCAAGGCTAAGTGCAAGACATCACACAGCTTCATCGGCGATATCTTGGCATCCGGCTCCAACCGGCGCGGCGACCATTATTGGGCGATGTTGTATCGGTAGAACGGTATCCCCAAAACAGAAAAGCCTGCTCCACGCCGGTCATTGACAGAAATTGCTTATGTGAGATTATCCACCGGGATTTTCAGGGGAGAGCATCTTATGAAGAAAACTTACGAGAAGCCTGTTTTGGTCCGCAAGGGCAAGCTTTCGGCGGTGGTGGCCAGTCCGTCGGTCATCGTCAATGGCAGCACCACCTAATGATGTAATTTCAGCGCCGTAGCAGGAATGCTAACGGTGAAGAGCTTGCCCGGGCGTTTGCTTGACGGCAGACGTGCGTATGAGATCGTGCGGCGGAAGCTTCGGGAGAGCTTGGATGAAGAGAACCTATGTGATGCCGACCCTGGTCAAGAAGGACAGACTTTCGGCAATCACCGCGAACGGCGCAGCTTCCGTCGTCTTCTGAGCAAGGCTTCAGCCGACGCATTGGTCTCGTTTGGGATATCCCAAGAAGGCCGCGCTTTGGCCAGCGCAAATCAAAGCGCAAGAACCAGATCATCCAGCACCATCTGCCAATGATGCTTCGTTGACAGGCGCACACGTGTCACCGCCTGCAGCATGGGGGCGTATTGAACGGGCGCCAGCGCCGACAACACGATCTCGTCGCGCGCGACCGCCTCGTCCCCCAACCAGCTTTCCACCAGCGCGGTCTCTCCTTCCGAGGCCAGCCAGGCCACGGTCAGCATCACCGAGTGGAAGCCGAAGGGTGCGTCGCGGCCGAACTCGGCCGGATGGCCGCTGCTGGTATAGGCGATGTAGGCGCCGGACACGTTGCCGTTGACATAGCCCTCGCTGTTGGGGGTGTGGTCGCGCGCCATGGCGTTGAGATTGCGCCAGTCTAGCCCGGCGTGGCCGGAGGGCACTTTGCACAGGCCGCGCGGGGTTATGTCGTCGAAGCCGATGGCCTTGAGCGCCGCGCCGGGCGAGAGCGCGCCGGACACCAAAAGGCCGAGATCGACCGGATAGCACGACAGCTTCAGTCGCCGATCGAGCCCAGAGCCCGCAATGACGATTTCATCGGCGTCGACGCCGAGCGGGAAGCGGAAGGCGGCGTCGGCAGGCAGCGCCCGGTTCTCGAGCAACTGACCTTTGCCCATGATCGACAGCGTGACGCCCGTCGCGACCGGCGTCCTGCCGTTCAACGTCCGCCCCGGCGCTAGGCCGACCGGCTTCGGCAACGCCTCGCCGACGAGGCCGACCATGGCGCCCGGCGCATCCCGCAGGCGGACCGTCTGGTCCTGGTTGGCGCTGCTGGCGCGCCAGCCCGGCGGCACCGAGACCGAGAAACGATAGACACCGGGCCGCTGGATCGCCGCGCTGCGGCGCTTCGACGACATCGGGAAATTCGCGAAACCGGCAGCGTTGCTGCGCGCCGAAGCAAGGAAAGTGCCACGTTCGTCGTAGAGCCGCACCACGATGCCCGCCATCGGCCGGTCGGCTTGACCATAGGTGCCGTCGCCGTCGACATCCATGTAGACGAAGGACGAGAAGTTGAGCTTGCCGGATGTCGGCGCCCACGCGGCGCGCGGCGCATAGTCGCCCGCCGGATTGGGGTTGCCGCGCGCCCTGCGGCGCTTGCGGCGCCAGCTCAGTGCGATCGCGATGAGGGCGATCGCACCGGCAAAGACGAGGGCGGAGATGAGGGCGACGAGGGCGGTGTCAGCCATGGCGGCCAGGCGATGGCTGCAGACCGGTGTTCAAGACCATCAGGTCACTCCCCTCTGATTCTTGGCAGACTAGAGCATGATGCCGAAAAGTGTGAAGCGGTTTTCGGACGACATCATGCTCTATCTCTTTGATATAGAGACGGATTCAGATTTCAGGTCGATTCGACCTGAAATCATCCGGCTCTAGCGTTGGGCGCTGATGCTGCAAGATGCGTCCGCAGGAAATTCGTCTTGAATAGTAATCCCGGCGGGACGGCGCGGACCTTCCTTTCTTGCCGGAGAAGGTCAGGTCGCCAATTCCACCCAGACCGGCGCGTGATCGCTGGGGTTTTCTCCTCCCCGCACCTCGCGGTCGATGCCCGCCGCTTTCAGTTTTCGAGCGAGCTTCTTCGACAACAGGATGTGGTCGAGCCGCAAGCCGGCGTCGCGCGGCCAGCGGTTCCGGCGATAGTCCCAGAAAGTGTAGAGCCGCTGCTCCTTGGGAAAAACCTTGCGCAACGCGTCCGTCCAGCCCTGGTCGATCAGCGCGGCGAAGGCGGCGCGGCTTTCAGGCTGCACCAGCGCGTTGTCGTCATAGGAGCGGGTCTCATAGATATCGCGCGGCTCGGGCACGATGTTGAAATCGCCGGCGAGCGCCACCGGCAGGCCGGTGTCGAGGAGCTCGCCCGCATGCGCCGCGAAGCGCTCATGCCAGGCGAGCTTGTAGGCGAATTTCGGGCCGGGCTGCGGATTGCCGTTGGGGGCATAGAGGCAAGCGATGACGACGCCGTCGACCGCCGCCTCGATGTAGCGGGCCTGGCGGTCGGCATCGTCGCCGGGCAGCGCATCGCGCGTCAGCACAGGCTCGGCGCCGCGCGCGAGAATCGCGACGCCATTCCAGGCCGGCTCGCCCTTCCACACCGCGCCATAGCCGGCGTTGGCGAGCCGGGTCAGCGGGAATTGGGTGTCGCGGGATTTCAGCTCCTGCAGGCAGACGACATCGGGCTTTGCCTTGACGAGCCAGGCGAGCAGGTTTTCCAGCCGGCTGTTGATGTTGTTGATGTTGAAGGTGGCGAGTTTCATCAAGTCTGTCGATATTTAGGTGATGCCGGTCTGCAAATGGCGGCTTCCTGCGCTTCCGGTGCTCACGTACTTCAAGTACGCTCCGCTCCGGTTCTCGGAAACCACCATTTTCGACTCGGCCTGACCTGAATCTCGGCAGACTTGGCGGCGTAGTCAGTCCGCCATCCGGATTTTGATCGTCTCCGCCATCGTCTTTAGATGATCGCCCGTCGAAAAGCCCGAGATCGCCTTGCGTGGCTTCAGATCGTGGTCGCCGTCCTCCAGCCAGATCACCTCGATGGCAGGGGAAAGGCCGTAGGTCGCAACTTCCTCCTTGGTGCCGAACTCGTCGCGCGTGCCCTGGAAGATCAGCGTCGGCGTCTTCAGATCGGCGAGATGCTTTGTCCGCAACTGCTCCGGCTTGCCCGGCGGGTGGAAGGGATAGCCGAGACAGACCAGCCCGTCGATCTCGCCCTTGGCGGACATCTCGTCGGCGACCATGGAGGCGACGCGGCCGCCCATCGATTTGCCGCCGATTATCAGTCTGCCGGTCACGCCCTTGGCGCGCAGATCGGCGATTGCCTTGACGTATTCCGGGTTCACCGTCTCGGCGCGCGGCGGCGGCTTGCGATGGCCGTAGCGGCGCGCCGCCATATAGTGGAACTCGAAGCGTGCGACCTGAAAGCCGGCGGCAGCGAGTGCCTTGGCGGTGGCGGCCATCGAGGCGGAATCCATCGGCGCGCCGGCGCCGTGCGCGAGCAGGATGGTGACGGGGGCGGAGTCATCGCCGTCGAAGAGAAAACTGGTCATGGACAGCTCTCGCTTGCGAGGCCGAGTTCCGTCACACCCCCCTCTGCTCTGCCGGGCATCTCCCCCGCAAGGGGGGAGATCAGCCGTCGCGTCGGCTTTCGCCAACCGCCAACATGGGAGGATAGGTGCGGCGCCTGAACTGCCAATCTCCCCCCTTGCGGGGGAGATGGCCGGCAGGCCAGAGGGGGGTGTTCAAGCGCGAACATCTCGCTCACCTGCCGTATGCAGATCCACGAACTGTATCCCCTTCTGCGCAGTCCGCGCCCATTCGGATACTGCATCCAGCTCGAGATAGCGCACCCACAGCCGGCGAGCTTCGACGAGATTGCCGCCGTCAAACTCCAGCCGCGCCAGGTTGAACACCGGGTCGGCATAGGTCTTGTCGAGCGCGATCGCCTTTTGCAGATGCCGCCTTGCCGAAGCGACCTTGCCTTCGTCGCTCATCAGCCCGGCGAGGTTGAACCAGGCCTCGACGAAGCCGGGGTCGAGCTTTATCGCGCGGGCATAGTCATGCGCGGCTTCGGCAACCCGGCTGGCGCCGCGCAAGCAATTGGCGCGGTTGAAGGCGGCAATCGCGTCCTTGGGATCGATCGCCAGGCAACGCTGGTAGAGCGCGGCCGCATCGTCGTGGCGCCCCTCCTCTTCCGCCATCTCGGCCTCGGCGAAGAGTTCTTCCAGCGTGTCGTCCTCGGGTGAACCGAGGTCGAACAAAAGCTGGCCGTCGAGCTCGCTCCTGCCTTCGTCGAGATAGATCGCATCCGGGCGGCCATGCTGCGAGCCGAGATTGAGCGACTTGGCGGTAAGCGAGGCGACCGGGCCGGAACGATGCACCGAGCGCGCGATGGCGCCCCAGGTGGCGCCGCTGGCGATCAGCCCGGCATATTTGCGCGCGAGGATCAGGTCGCGGAAGGAATAGGGTTCGCCGTCATGCTCGAAGGCATCGAACAGCGACAGCATGTCGAGTTCGTCGCCGGCGAGTCGCGACTGGTCGATCAGAGACTGCCTGGAGAGCGACGAGGCGTCTGGCCCCTTCATCAGCCCAAGCAGACGCAGGAAACCGCTCTCGCTGATCAGCGCGCGGCCGGCTTCGCGTTCGACCTTCACGCGGCGCTCGATCTCGGCATCGCCGGATTTCGCCGCCTTGGCGAGAAGCGTGCGACCGAACACGACGTGAGTGGTGCGGCGGGTGACGCCGCGCCTCAGCTCCGCATGGCGGCGCTCGACCTCGCGGGCAGCGAGGCGCAGTGGAAAGGCGGCCAGCGCGCCGATGACGCCGAAGACGGCGCCGGGAACGATCAGTGGCCCTGCATTTCCCGTCACTTCTTGCTCTTGCCGACAGCCTTCAACAGGTTCGCCTTCAGCGGATTCTCAGCCGCGCCGCCGGCGGCTGCCTTCTTGGCGGGCTTGGCCGGCGCTTCCTCGGCCTTGCTCTTCGACTTGGCCGGCGGCTTCGCCTGCTGCGACAGGCTCGCCTTCAGCGCATCCATGAGGTTGATGACATTGCCGCGCTCGGGCGCGGCCGCGATGATCGGCTTGTGACCCTTCAGCTTCTCGCGGATCATCGCCATCAGAGCCACCTCGTAGCGATCCTCGTAGTTCTTCGGATCGAAGTGCGTTTCCTTCTGCTTGATCAGCGCCAGCGCAAGCTCCAGCATCTCCGGATCCGGCTTGCCGGCCGGGATGTTGCCAAAATATTCAGCGGTGCCGCGCACTTCGTTGGGATTCCTCAAGGTGCAGACGAACATGCCGTTCTCGCGCGCGCCGATCGTCACCACGCGCTCGCGGCTGGAGAGCACTAGGCGGGCGATCGCGAGCTTGCCGGACTTGCGCATCGCTTCCCTCAGCACCGCGAAGGTTTCCTCCGCCATGGCGCCGTCGGGCGCGAGGTAATAGGGCGAGTCCTGATAGATGACGTCGACCTCGTTCTCGTCGACGAAGGCCTCGATGTTCATCGTGTGGTTGGATTCGATCCGGACTGCGTCGAGATCGGCGTCATCGATGATGATGTACTGCTTGTCCTCATATTCGTAGCCGCGCACCAGGTCCGAGCGCTCGACAAGGCCGAGCTCGGGATCGACCGGCTTCATGTTGATGCGATTGTGCGTCTTCTTGTGCAGCTGATTGAACGAGATGCGCTCGCTCGCGCTGGTGGCCGGGTAAAGCCGGACCGGACAGCTGACGAGGCTGAGCTTGAGATAACCTTTCCAACTTGCCCTGGGCGCCATGATGAACTCCTACGCGGCCATGCACTGACACTATGTTGGAGCATGGTCTTGTCCAAAAACCGGTTCCCACTTTTTTGGAACCATGCTCTTTGCAGCGCTTCGTCCGGAGGACGATCAGCGCCGTGGAAATCCTACACCGACCCCTGATGATAGTGCCGAATTCCTAGCGAAATGTTTTTCGGGGCGGTTGGCGCGGAGAATAATTCAAATTGTAGGAAGCGTCGATGGAGACGGCGTCGCCCTTTTCCTCGCCGAGAGGTGGCTCGGCGAAGCCGAGACGGAGAGGGGGAGTGGCGCGGAGCTGAATATCTTTTGGCGCCTCGACCACCTACGTTAGCGCTGCCCCCTCTCCGGCCGCTACGCGGCCACCTCTCCCTCACTTTGTGGGGGCGAGGAACTAGCGCTCAAACACCGGCAGATCTCTCGCCGCCTCGTCGATCTCCGCCCAGGGATCGCCCGACGTCTCCAGCAGCCCCGGCAGCGAGGCGTAATTCAGGTCCTCCGGCGCGTCGATGGTCTCCAGGTCGGTCCAGATCACCGGCGTCGAGGCCGGCAGATTGGTGCGGGCGCGCAGCGAATAGGGCGCGGCTGAAGTGTGGCCGCGCGCGTTGCGGTGGAAGTCGATGAAGATGCGCTTCTTGCGGTTTTCCTTGCCCATCGTCGTGGTGAAGGTATCGGGCGCGCTTGCCGCCAGCAAAGTCGAAATCGCGCTCGAGGCCTGATGCAGTTTCTTCCAGTTCTGCTTTCGGGTCACCGGCACGGTGATGTGGATGCCTTTGCCACCCGAGGTTTTGGCGAATGGCACCAGTCCCAGGCTCTCCAGCCCGCCCTTTATGTGGACGGCGGCCTCCACCACCTCGCGCCAGGAAATCCCCTCGCCCGGGTCGAGGTCGAAGACGATCTGGTCGGGCTTGTCGAGTTTTGTGCGGTGCGTGCCCCAGGTGTGGAACTCGACGACGCCGAATTGCGCCAGCGCCAGATAGCCCTTGGCGTCCTCGACCGAGAGATAGGTTTTCGTCTCGCCCTCCGAATTGGTGCTCTCGAACACCGCCACCGAAGGCGGCATACCGGTGAAGGCGTGGCGTTGGAAGAAGCAGTCCTGCGGCTTGCCGGTCGGGCAGCGCACCAGCGACACCGGCCGGCCGATGATATGCGGCAGCATGAAATCGCCGACCAGCGCGTAATAGACGGCGATGTCGAGTTTTGTGGGACCGGTCTTGCCGAACAGCCGCCGCTCCGGATTGGTAACCCAGATGGTGGCGAGATCGGATTCGGCGATCAGCCGCTTACGCTTGACCGGCACCGGCGTGGTCAGCCCGCCGACATCGCGCAACCCGCGAAAGACGCCGTGCCGGATCGCATTGTCGCCGGTGCGGTTCGAATAATGGATGCGGGCCGACAGCAGCGGCTTCACCCAGTGCATCTCGCGCATGATCTCGCGCGGCACGCCTTCAGGCGGGCTGGCGCCAGCGGTCAACCGCTCCAGTCGGGCCAGTAGGTCAGTCGCCATGTTGCGGTCGAAGCCGGTGCCAACCTTGCCGCGATAGTGCAATTCGCCATCAACGAACTCGGCCATGCCGAGCGCCGCCAGCCCTTCCGCCCGGTCGGAAACGGTGTAGCCGGCGATGACGAAATCATCCGTCTTTTGCGCCTTCACCTTGGTCCAGCTCTTGGTTCGACCGCTCTGGTAGATGGCGTCCGCGCGTTTGGAGACGACGCCTTCAAGTCCCAGTTCCGTCGCCTGTTCATAGAGCCCGCGCCCGTCACCTTCGACATGGTCGCTATACTGGATGGCGGCGTTGGCGGCCTGGCCGGCGAGCAGTTCGGCGAGCAGGCCTTTGCGCTTCTGCAGCGGCACCTTGCGCAAATCCCAGCCGTCGAGATGGAGCAGGTCGAAAGCGTAGAAATGCAGCTTTGAGCCGGCACCTTCGGCCAGCGCATCCTGCAGCAGCGCGAAGCGCGAGATGCCCTTGTCGTCGAGCACCATGATCTCGCCGTCGATGATCGCTTGGGCGACCGGCAGTCGCAAAAAAGCCTGCGGAAGATCACCATAGCGCTTGGTCCAGTCGATGCCGCCGCGGGTGATCAGCCGCACCTCGCCATCCACGACATGCGCCATGGTGCGGTAGCCGTCGAACTTGATCTCATGCAGCCAGAGTTGGTCGGTGCGCTCCGCGGGATCGTCACTGCCTGGCGGCTTCGACACCTGCGTCGCGAGTTGCGGCTCGATGCGGCTCGGCGGCTCATCCTTGACGGCGCCGGGCAGCGCACCGGGCTTCAACGAGCCACGCTTTGGCGGCAGGCGTTCCGTCTTCTTCGGCGGCGCCGCCAGTTCTTCGATGCGGCGACCGGACTTCACGCTCTCCGGCCGGGCCTCGAGGATGTCGAGCGTGGTGTCGGAAGCGAGGTCGCGCTCCTTGAACAAGAGCCAGTTCTTCTTGCTCTCATCCTCGCCAGGCTTCGGCTTCAGCCGGGTCAGCATCCAGCCGCCATTGAGTTTTTGCCCGGCCAGCCGGAACTTGAAGGCGCCGGTCCTGAGGCTTTTTTCGACATCCTCCATCGGCGCCCAGGTGCCGGTGTCCCAGACGATCATCGGCCCGCCGCCATATTCGCCCTCGGGGATGACGCCCTCGAAATCGATATATTCGATCGGATGGTCCTCGGTCTCGACGGCGAGACGCTTGTCGGCGGGGTTGAGCGAGGGCCCGCGCGGGACGGCCCAGCTTTTGAGCACGCCGCCGATTTCGAGGCGCAGATCATAGTGGTCGGCGGTGGCGTGGTGCTTGTGCACGACGAAGCGGTTGGAACCGTCGGCGGAAAGGCTGCCGGCCGGTTCGGGGGTGCGGGAAAATTCGCGCTTGGCGCGGTAGGATTTGAGGTTGGCGGGCATGGATCAGGCGGGGGTAGTGCCAAGCGCAGGCTGCCAGCGCCGTGTTCCGGCCTGTCCCGCCAGCATTTCGGATTTTGCTACATCGCGGCGAAGCAAGGGATTTGGATCAATCGTCAATCGCCGGCGTCAGTTCCAGCTCCGCCGGCGTGAGCCCTTGCCTGAGCTGGCTCAGCCGGAACTCGTCGACCCAGTAGGCCTCGCCGTCGACCAGCACGCGGGCGCTGTAGGAGCCGCCGGAAAAGCGCTGCGCGGTGACATAGACCTTATGGCGCTCGAGCGCGGTCTTCACCGCGGCGCGGCGGGACTTTTCTCTGGCGACGGGACTGGCCATGGTCTCACTCGAACACGCTGCCGCCAAAGATGCGGCTGCCCGTAAGCATGGCGGAGAGCGGAATGTGAGTCAATTTGTCAGGCCCGCTTTACCCCTTCACCGCGCCCGCAGCCGCCGCCAGCGCTGCATGAATTCCTGCGCAACCTTGAACAGGCGCGGGTTGTCGCGCACGAAGGCGACGCCGCGGCCGCGGTATTTGATGGCATCGCTCGCGGCCACGCCTTTCAGCGTGATGCCATAGCAAAGCTCGGACAGAACCGACTTCACCGCCCCCATATGTTCCTTGTAGCTCTGGTTGCCGACCGACAGGTCGAAATAGTCGAAGCCGGCGCCCCGTCCCCATTTGATCAGCTCGCCCATGATGCAAAGCCCGGGCGAAACGTTGGGCAGCGCACCCTGGTCGATTGCGATCAGCAGCGCGTGCAAGGTGCCCAGATGGGCCGACAGGTACTGGACCGCGACTATCACGTCGCCGGCGCGCAGGCCGAAGATTCGCACCGAACCGTCGGTCAGGCCGCGATGCGCGGCCTTGCGGTAGAAATCGATGACCGGCGGCTGCGCCAGCAGATCGAAGCGGCCGAGCTCGCGAAAGCGGCTGAGCCGCATGTCGACCAGCTTGCCGAAGATGGAGTCGACAAGGGCCGGCGTGTCGGCTTCTACCAGCGCCAGGCCGCCATTGCGATCGAGCCGGCGCAGATCCTTGTTGAGCGCCTTGACGAAGGACGGGCGGCAGATGCGCTTGACGACGGTTTCGGCGTCGCCATCCATGGCGATGCCGTAATGCGAGTGGATGGAGTCGCGCGCCGCCGAAAGCAGCGCTAAGGGATTGGCGACGCCGCCGACCTCTTTCGGGATGCCGACGATGTGGATGCGGTCGGCCGGCGGCAGCACGGAAAGCACCGCCGCCCATGCGGCCTCGGCGGATTGCCTGGTCCAGGGCGTCGCGTCGGTGAGCAAGGGGGCGGAATAGTCGCACACTCCGCAGCTCAACCATTCGATCACCCAATGGTGGAATGCGCGGCGCCGCATCAGCGGTACAAGCATCCTCGGCTCGCCCGTGCCTGCATCCCTCACTTCGACGATCGCAAGGTCGGCTTTTTGCGGCAGGAGCCCTTCGACAATCCCCTCGGCCCAGGCGAAGTGCTGGTGGCCGGTGCACACGCCCGTCGCCTCGAGACGCAGCCAGAGCGGCTTGGCCGTTTCGAGGCTGGTGTGCAGCTCAGCCACGTATGCGGTGCTGGCGGCGGCGGCAGCGTGCGGCGCAGTCTCGCCGTCAACCAAGCCCGTCGTCATTGCGGCCATCGGCATTGCCTGGCTTGCCACATCATTCTCCTATCGTCGCTGCACGGCGAGCGTCGCCGCGCGGCGCCAGGCGCCGACCATCGTGGGGCGCTGCTTGCTCGGATGGTTGAGGTTCCACATTCGGTTGGCCGCGAAATACCATGAGGCCACGAGCACAAAGGTCTCGGACACCGCGGCGCCGGCCAGTGACCATGTCGGCGGCGCGACGGCCAACAGGATGCCGATCGTCGCGAGCCCGACAATCGCGCCGGCCATGGTGATGAAGGCGACGATGCGGAAATCGCCGACGATCTCGAGGACCACGCGCGGCATGATATAGGCCATGATCGGCACGAAGTTGGCGATGGCGAAAATTCCGATCAGGCCGACCGAGGCATGCTGTAGGGCCTGGGACTTGATCATCGGCAAGATGAACAGGATGCCGCAGCCATAGGCCAGACTGCCGACACCCATGACGAGCGCCCAGATCTTGGCCTGCGCCCATACGCGATCGAACTCTTTGTTGCGCACCAGCTTTGCCAGTTCCGGCTGCGCCATGTTCGAGAAGGCAAGGCTGGAAATGCGTAGCGGCGCAAACAGCACCAGCACCGCCGCCAACGGCGCGTAAGCGGCGGGCCCGGCGATGCCCGCGACCAGCAGCGCCAGGGATTGCCCCTGGATGTTGGTGGTGGTGGCGCTGAACCCTGACCAGCAGAGCTGCGGCCATAGCTTTGCATAGCGCTGCCAAGTCGGCGCGCGGAAGGAGATGCGCAGCCTGCGGCGCGCCAGTCTCACCAGCACGGCAATGCCGACGATATTGGCCGCGGCAAGCGCGTAGAAGGTGGCCTGAAGCGCATCCGTGAAAAACCAGATCGCCGCCCCCGCGAGGACTATGCCCGCGATCGTGAACACGGCGTCGCTGATGGAGACGACGAGCTGCATGCGGCGTGCGAAGAATGCCGTGCGCATATGGCTGCGCAGCGACCAGGCGCAGACGAAGCAGGCGGCGCCGATGCCGTTTGGGTCGCCCAGGACGCGCATCAGCAATCCCGTGCCCAGCCCCATCAGCAGCGCCACCACCAGCGCAGCCGATCCGAAGGTCACGTCATGGGCGTCGACGCCGGCGCTGTTGGTGCTCTTGCTCATCCATATGCTGGCGGGTACGGCGGTGAGCGAGCGGATGTAGGATAAGCCGACGCCGCCCATCACCATGGCCAGGGCGAAGAGGCCGTAGCCTTCTGCCGACAGAAGATGCAGCAGCGCGATGTTGAGGGCAAAATGGAAGCCGCTCTGCATCGCCTCGCCGCCGATCATCAGCATGAGGCGCCGCACCAGATGGGCCGGGAAGGTGAACTTCACGGGCTCGTCTCCGCCTCGCGGGCAATGTGCGCCCGCCCCTGTCGCGGCGTTGCCGGCTTCAGCTTGTCGGCCACGATCGCCGCGATCGCGGCGGCGGCGATATGTTCGCTGAACACCGCGTCGTAGCGTGCCCGGCCGGCGGCGGCGAAGCCGCGCCAGAGGTCCGGCCGCAGGATGATCTCTGCGAGCTTGCCGGCAAGGGCGGCGGCATTGCCGGGCGGCACATGCCAGCCGGTCTCGCCGTCCACCACCACTTCCACCAGCCCGCCGATCGCCGACACCAGCGGCGGTCGTCCCCAGCCCATTGCCTCGATGGCGACGCGACCAAGCGATTCCGGGCGGCGCGACGGCACCGCCACGATATCTGCCCAGCGATAGTGGTCGGCGGGATCGGCGACGAATGGCAGCACCTCGACATGCCCGGTCAGACCCATGCGCCCGACCAGTTCGGCCAATGCCTTCTCGCGCTCGACGCTTTCGAAGGCGCCGCCCACCAGCCGGACCTCTACACGGTCGCGCAACGCAGCGGGAAGCGAGGCGACCGCTTCGAGCAGCACCTCCTGCCCCTTGATGCGATTGACGCGGCCAAGCAGCAGGACCTTGAGCGGCCGGTTGCCGTCATAAGTCATCGGCAGGGCGGCCGGCGGCCCGGCGACGCCGTTATAGACGACATGCGTGCGCCGTCCCTTGGCATCGGTGACCGGCGGGTCGCCGAAGGTGGCGCGCGTGGCGCGTGAATTGAAGATCAGGTCGGCCTTGCTCCAGCGCATCAAGGCGACGAGCACCTTGCGCAGGATGCCCTCGGGAATCTCGTGGATGTGCAGCAGAGCCTTGCGCGGCAAAAGCCGCGCGGCCAGCGCGTAATCGGCGATGATCGAAGTGTTGATATAGGTCAGGTCGCTGCCCCGCATGCGCCGCCAGGCGCGCCACAGCGCCGCCGGCAGCCGCGCCATCTCGACGGTGGCGAGCCTGAGCATCGCCTGGCGCCTGAGCACCCAGAGCGGTTCGAACACGATACGGCTGGCATGCGGCTTGAGGATATCGACGATCGGCCCGTCGCGCGGCAGCACGACCTCGATCTCGGCGGCCGGAAACGCGGCGCGCAGCGCAGCTACGCTCTCCGCGAAGCTGCGGTCCGAACCGTAGAGCTCATAGCCCTGATGAACGCAGGCAATGCGCATCACTATCTTTCCACCTTGCACCCCAAGTCCGCTCAGCACCGGACCCTTCAAGCGCGGAAGAAACTTCATGCCAAATCCGCACGCCGCTACCCAGCGGTGGCCACTGCAGGCCCGGGAGCAAGGATTATGCCGGGTTCCTGAACGCCCTGCTGCGACCCCGGAACCCCGGCCGTGCCCCGTATCGGTACAGATACGCCGCGAAAGTTGACCGATAATGAAGCAAGCCATGCTTTCTGAAGAGAAATTTTACACCTTCATGCGAGTATTCGTCCTGGGGGTACCCTGGCACGCAAGTTGCTGGGCGTGTCATTGACGTAACAACAACCATGACCGAACCCCGGGGATTCCTTCATTTTGAAACCGGAACGACCTTCCAAGCTGATCGAAAAGCCTTCGATCCTGATCCTAGGGACACGCGGCATTCCGGCTTCTCACGGCGGCTTCGAGACTTTCGCCGAGCGGCTGGCCCTTTTCCTGGCCGGACGCGGCTGGAAGGTCGGTGTCTATTGCCAAAAAGAGGTCGAGCGCGTCGGCCAAAGGGTGACGAGCGAGACCTGGCGCGGCATCGAGCTCATCACCATCGAGGTCGCCTCCAAGGGTCCGCGCGCGACGCTGGAATTCGACTGGCAATGCGTGCTCGACGCGGCCAAGCGGCCGGGCGTGTGCCTGGTGCTCGGCTATAATGGCGCGGTTTTCCTGACCTGGCTCAGGCTCATGCGGCGCAAGATCATCACCAACATGGATGGCATCGAGTGGAGGCGGCCGAAATGGGGACCGGCGGCGCGCAGCTGGTTCTGGCTCAACGAATGGATTGGCGCCTGGCTCTCGCACCGGCTTGTGGCCGACCACCCGGCGATCGCCGATCACCTGGCGACAAGGCGGCCGCGCAGCGCTATCGCCACCATTGCCTATGGCGCGGACCCGGTCACTTCGGCTCCGGAGGAACCCATTCGCGCGCTTGGGCTCGAGCCCAGCAAATATCTGGTCTCGATCGCGCGGATCGAACCCGACAACAATATCCTGCCGATCATCGAAGCCTTCCGCCGCCGCGACCGTGGCGAGATGAAGCTGGTCGTGCTGGGTACGCTCAACGACGAGATCCCCTATCACCGCGCGGTGCGCGAAGCGGCAGGTTCGGTGGTGATGATGCCGGGCGCGATCTACGACCAGGTGACGGTGAAGGCGCTGCGCTACCATGCGCGCGCCTATATGCACGGCCACACCGTGGGCGGCACCAACCCCTCGCTGGTCGAGGCGCTTGCCGCCGGCAACATGGTGATTGCGCATGACAATCGCTACAATCGCTGGGTCGCCGGCGATGCGGCAATATATTTCAACGACACGGACAGCCTGAGCCAACGGATCGACGAGGCGCTGGCCGACGACGCGCTGGTGGCGCGCTGCAGCAAGGCGGCGCGGGCACGCGCCCGCGAGGCTTTCCGCTGGGAAGACGTTCTCACCGCCTATGAGAAGGAAGCGCTGCGGCAGCTCGGTGTTGCCACCGCCGTACCGGCGAAAGCCGACCGCGCCAAGCACGCATGACCGGCTGGTCGCGCCGCCGGATCCTCGGCGCGGCGCTGGTCGCGGCAACAGCACCACTGGCGACTGCGATTCCGCCACTCTCATCTTCCGCGCGAGCCGCCGGCGCATGGCCTTTCAGGCGCGGCGTCAACACCTGGCCGTGGTTTGCCTTGACGCGGGAATTTCCCGCGCCCCGCACCGACTATGACTGGCCGCCCTTCCAGCCACAGCGGCCGGTGCCGGCGCCGGCCGACCTTGCCCGGCTGCGCGCCAGCGGGCTCGATTTCATCCGCCTGCCTGTCGATCCGGGCCCGTTCCTGGCCGCCGATGCGGGCCAGCGCGCCGAGCTGCTGGGCATGCTGAGCGCGGCGGTCAAGGCAGCGCTCGCGGCCGATCTCGCCGTCATCGTCAACGTGCAGGCCAACGGCGCCACGCATTACTGGAATCCCGACCGCATGTATTCCAGCACTGCCGCGCCGGAATTCGCACGCTACCAGGTCTTTGTCGGCGAAGTGGCCGGCATGCTGACGGATATGGCGCCGGCCAAAGTCGCGCTGGAGCCGGTCAACGAGCCGCCGCAGGACTGTGCCTCCGAGGCATGGTCCAAGGTACAGGCGGCGTTGCTGACCGCCACGCGCGGCTCGGCGAAAGACCTGCCGCTGCTCGTCACCGGTGGCTGCGGCTCGATGGTGCGGGGCTTGACGGCGCTCGATCCGGCGCCGCTGGCGGATTTCGAGCCGATCCTGTTCACCTTCCATTTCTATGAGCCCTATCTCTTCAGCCACCAGGGCGCGCCATGGATGCGCGAGCCGGTGTACCGCGCACTGAACGACGTGCCGTGGCCGGCCTCCGCAGGAACGCTGGAAAGGACCCTGGCGTCGGTCAGGGCAAGGATGGCGCAGGATTCCGAGAGGTCCGACGAGGCCAAGAAAGCCGCCTACGAAGAGACTGAAAAGGTGCTCAAAGTCTATTTCGACGCCCAGCCCGACCGCCGCTTCATCGATGGCTATCTCAAGCAGGTGAGCGACTGGGCGGAAGCCCATGACATCGTGCGCGAGCGCATCATCATGGGCGAGTTCGGCGCGTTGCGCACCGATGACCGCTACACCGCCGCGCCCAATCCCGACCGCGCCCGCTACATCGCCGACGTCCGGCAAAGCGCCGAGGCCTTCGGCTTTGCCTGGGCGTTCTGGGACCTGTTCGACGGCATGGGGATGATGGACGACACCACGCGCGCACTCGACCCCGCGGTGGTCGAAGCGCTCGGGTTGAGGATGCCACGCGCTTGATTTGTTGAATCACCAAACCGCGCCAAAGGTTTGGTTTCGCTCACAGGTACGGCGTGCCGGCCATCGCGGCCTTCAGGCCCGCCGCCCCCTTGTCGACGAGCGCGAGGAAAACATCGTTAGCTTTCTCCTGGCTGCGGGTCTGGCGGAACGCGCGATGCGCCTCGAGGAAGGCAACAGTCCAGGTCGCCAACAGCAGGTTTGCCGCGAGATGCGCGTCGGGATCGGCGGCGTCGCGGCCGACGCTTTCAGCCAGCGCCGCCGCCGCCATGTCGGCCAGTTCGTCGCGGATCGCCCGCGCCCTAGCCTTCAAGGTTTCGCTGCCGGCGACCGTCGGCACCAGGCGCTCGCTTCTGGCGGAAAATTCGACCACCGGGCTGCGTTCGGCGACCAGCCGGTGCGCAAGCAGGTGCAATGCCTCCAGTGGTGCGACACCGGCCTCACGCTGGCGCACGGCCTCGCGCAGCATCTCGCGCCCCTCCTCGTCGCGGTCGAAGAACATGTCCTCCTTGCGGGGGAAGTGGTTGAAGACCGTCATGCGCCCGACGTCGGCGGCCGCGGCGATCTCGTCCACGGTCACATGATCGAAGCCGCGTTCCATGAACAGGCGCGTGGCGGCATCGGAGATAGCCTTGCTGGTAGCGAGGCGTTTTCGGGAACGGCGGTCGGACGGTTCTGGCATGGCTTTCGGTAGCATGATTTTTGTACTCAGTACATATTTGTATTGACTCTGCCTCGCCGTCCTCCGATATGTGTACTCAGTACATATTAAAACTCGGTACACAGAAGGTTTGACGCCCTGGCGCGAGGTGCCCTCCCGCCGGCCGGCGAAGAAGCCTTTGCTCCCGGAGCTTACCCCATGAACAAACCCCGCATCGTCATCTTTGCCGCCATTTGCCTCGACGCCGTCGGCATCGGCCTCGTCTTTCCCATCCTGCCGCGCCTTCTCGAGGAGGTGACCCACAGCCCCGATATCGTCGCCTATATCGGCATCATGACCGCGCTCTACGCGGCCATGCAGTTCCTCTTCGCGCCGGTGCTCGGCGCCTTGAGCGACAATCTGGGCAGGCGGCCGGTCCTGCTGATTTCGCTGGCGGGCGCCGCGATCAATTACCTCATCATGGCCTTTGCGCCGCAGCTCTGGATGCTGCTCATCGGCCGCGCCGTCGCGGGTCTCACGAGCGCCAACATTTCCGTAGCGAGCGCCTACATCACCGACATCACGCCAGAGGAGAAACGCGCCGGCCGCTTCGGCCTGTTCAGCGCCATGTTCGGCATCGGCTTCACCATTGGCCCGGTGCTGGGCGGCGTGCTCGGCGACCACTGGATCCGGCTGCCATTCATCGCCGCCGCCGTACTCAACGCCGCGAACCTGTTGCTGGCCGTCTTCATCCTGCCGGAGTCGCGGATGCCCACCCGGCAGAGGATCGACCTTGCCGCGCTCAACCCGCTGAAGCCGCTGCGCTGGGTGTTTTCGATGAAAGGGCTCCTGCCCATCGTCCTGGTTTATTTCATCCTCTCCGGCGCCGGCGAGGCCTACGGCACCTGCTGGGCGCTTTGGGGTTTCGACACGTTCGGGTGGAACGGCCTCTGGATCGGGCTTTCGCTCGGCGCGTTCGGCCTTTGCCAGACGCTGGCGCAGGCCTTCCTGCCCGGTCCGGCCGCCCGGCTGCTCGGCGAGCGCAAGGCCTTCGTCGCCGGCATCGGCTTTGCCTGCATCGCCCTCGCCACAATGGCCTTCGCCGACCAAGACTGGATGGTGTTCGCCATCATGCCGGTCTTCGCACTCTCCGGCATCGGCACGCCGGCCTTCCAGGCGCTAGCGACAAGGCAGGTCGATGCTGAACGCCAGGGCCAGTTGCAGGGCGTGCTGGCTTCGGCCGTCAGCCTCGCCTCCATAGTCGCCCCGCTCGCCTTCTCGACTTTCTACTTCGCCACGCGAAGAGAATGGCCCGGCGCCATCTGGCTTTCGGTGATCGCGATCAATCTGGTCGCCGTGCCGCTGGTGTTGCTTGGGACAAGGAGAATTGAGCCGGTTGGTCGGCCCGTGAATGCATAATGCGAGCGGCCGCGTTCCTTCGCGCCCCCTCTGTCCGGCAGGACAGAGGGGGGCGCCGTAGAGTGCCTACGCCTGCGTCCTTTGACGCGCAACAGGCCTCGCCGGCCGATAAAGCGCCAGCACGATGACCACGAATTTGGTCATCAGCGTCGTCTTGGAGGCGATGCTTTCGGAGGTGTTGATCAGGATGAGCCAGCCCAGCATCGGCAGCCAGATGCCGGGATGGCAGCGGCGCGCGATCTCGTGCATGAACAACGCGAAGCCGAAGAAGATCAGGAGCGTGAAGAAGGCCCCTTGGTAGAGCGTCAGGCGCAGGACCGGGTTTTCGATACCCTGCTCCAGACCGCTGATGCGGCGCATGCTGTCAAGCAGGTCGACATCGGGCCCGACGATCAGGTCGCGCAGTTCCAGATGGCTGAAGAGATCGAACATCTCGACGCGGGCATTGGCGCTGCCGCTGTCGGAGACGAAACGTTCGAGCAGCGCGTCGAAGAAGCCGTAATAGCCGGCAAGCGCGATGGCCAGCGGCAGCAGCGCGGCGAGCATGATCACCAGCGCGGCGCCCAAGAGGTTGACGCGCCCGGTCCTGAGCTGCGCCAGGCCCTGGATCAGCAGATAGACGCCGCCGAGCAAGATCGTCAGCACCATGCCCGAGCGGCCGCCGAAGGCAACCAGCGCGCAGAACTGCAGGCCGACAAGCGTCAGCCTGAGCGGCGTCGACAGGGAACGCGAGCCGGACAGCAGCGACAGCACATAGATAGAGGTGACCGTGGCATTGGAGAGCGGGTGTCCCTGCAGCGCCGTCGAGCGCAGGTCGTTGACGAACACCGCGCCGTCGAACCTGTAGGGGAACACCAGATGCTTGGTGCCGAACTCGAACAGCGCCAGCAGCGCATTCGTGGTCATGACGACATGGATGACGAGCTGCAGCCAGGCAAAGGTCTTCTCGTCATCCTCGCTGAGCAGCAGCACGAGCAGCGCCGGGGCGACGAACGTGTCGATCATGCCGGCCATGCCGGGACGCTGCCTGAGGATGACGACGAAGAGAAGCACCGTCGAGATCACCGCCATCAGCATCGTTGCCGGCCGCTTGTTGGTGACATGGACCACATAGCCGACCGGATTGCCGAAGGTGCAGGATCGCCAGACGAAGATGAGCACGAAAAGATAGGTGGACGGGTGGATCTTGCTCAGCGGGCTGCCTTGCAGGCCGTCGTAATTATAGCCGGCCAGCCACAGCATGCCGCCGGAGACGGAAAACAGAAGCAGCACCGCCAAGGTGATGCCGATCCGGGTCAGCGCGTCGACGGTACGCCGGCCGGCCATGCCGTAACCCGAAGCGGGGACAGACCGGGCAGGACCAACCGGGATCGAGGCCATGTCAGGCCGCCTCGTCGACCAGCACGGCGCCAGTCGGCAGCCGCCCCATGACCGAGACAGCTTCGGAGGTCGAGGCGACGTCGCGCATCGGCGTTGCGTTCAGCCTGGCCACGAGCAGTATCTCGTCGGCCATGGCGACCAGCGGCAGGACGTTGAGGTCGTCGGCCAGCGCGCCGCCGTCGACGACGACGAGCTCGAAACTGTGATTGGCCTCGGCCAGCATGCGATGGGCGAAATAGAGCGCCTGGGCTTCCTGGAACACCGCCGTCGGCCGGCCCCGGCCGACAAGCGCCACCGAACTGCCGGGCGCATAACGGCTGACCGCCTCGAGCGGATATTCGCCGCGCAGCACGTCGAGCACGCCGGGTTGAGGGTCCTTCTGGCCCTTGCCGGCATTGATGTCGATGAACAGCACGCGACGGCCCCTGGCCGCCGCGGCGTTGGCGAGCTGCCAGGCAACCCTCGACCGCTGCGCCTTGTCATCGGCCGGTGACGCTACCAGGATCGAGGGCACCAGCGGCCAGTCGTGCGGGCGCCTGGTGGCGGCGGCGATGCGCTGCAGCGCAAGGCCCGCCACGGCGTCGGTCTTCTGGGCGGCCGCGCCGGAGCGGCGGCGTCCCCTGCCCGGCAGTACGCCAAGCACCGGCGCTTCGATGGCCGACTGCATCTGGTTGGCGGAAAGCACGGTCGGCGAAAGATATTCGGCGATAAGCGCCATGCCGATGCCCAGCGCCAGCCCGCCGAAGATAGCGCCGAAGACAAGCAACCCCTTCGGCGGCCAGCTCTTCTTCAGCGCCGGCATGGCCTGCGAGATGATGCGGGCGTTGGTGCTGTTGACGTTGGTCTGCTCGCGCGTTTCCTGGGCGCGCTGCAGGTAATTGGCATAGACGGTGCGCACTGCATCGAGATCGCGCTGCAGCTCGCGCAGCTTGACCGACGCCTGGTCGGTGTCGAGCGACTTGCCCTTCAGCGACGCCATCTTGGCCTCCAGTTCCTTCTGGTTGGCCAGGGCGCGTTCATAATCCGTCTCGGCGGCGGCGACGAGGCGGCCGAGCTCACGGGAAATCAGCTTGCGCAGGTCGCTCAATTGCTGCTGCGCCGAGATCATCGAAGGGTGGCGCGGCCCGAGCGCGGTGCCGAACTGCGATATCTGATCGACGAGCGTCGCCTCCTGCGCCCTGAGGCTGGCAATGACCGGCGAACGCATCGCCTCGGAGGTCGCGTCCGGCGCGCTGCCCTGCCGGCGCAGCTGGTCGACCTGGGCCTTGAGCTGCGCCGTTCGGGTCTGAGCGGCGGTCAGCTGCGTGTTGAGGTCGGTCAGCTCCTGGTCGCTCACCAGGTTGCCGGCGGCCATCACCATGTTGTGCTCGGCCTTGTAGGTCTCGACGGCGTTGGCAGCCTGCTCGACGCGCTTGCGCTGGTCTTCCAGCCGGGCGCTGATCGCATCGGAGGCGTCGGCGGCGGCTTTCGAACGCGCCGCCGCCTGATCGTCGAGATAGGCCTGAGCGATGGCGTTGGCGAGCTTCGCCGCGAGGTCGGCGCTCTTGGCGGTGACGATGATGTTGAGGACCAGCACCTTATCGTCGCGCTTCACGGCAAGGCGGCGGCGCAGCGCGTCGAGCGTCTCAGCCGTCCTGTCGCCGTCGTCGGAGCCGAAGACCATGCCCAGCCAGCGGTCGAGCACGCCCTGTCCGTTGAATTCCGGGTTGTGGGTCAGATCGGTCGCCGCGATGGCGCGCAGAAGGACGCCGTTCGATTGCGCCACGCTCACTTGGCTTTCGACCTGGGTGATGCCGCCATCCGGCGAAATGCGGCTCGGATTGACGTCGTTGGTGACGACCTGGAGATCCTGCGGATCGATGATGATCTGTGCCGTCGAGGAGTAGAGCGCCGGCGTCAGCATCGTATAGACAAGCGTCACCGCGGTGAGCAGCGCGACGGTGAGAAGGATCAGGAAACGGCGGCGCAACAGGATGCGGCCGAGATCGCCAAGCTCGACGGTGGCTTGCGCGGGCGCGGGCGCGTAATAGGCCGGCGCCGGCGCAATCGCCTCCGGAGCGTTCTGCTGAGGCACCATGAGCAGGGGTGGTTGCAAAGGTCGCTCCGACAACGCTCCATCGGCCGGCAAAGATGACAATGCGGCGTTGGCCTAGCTATTCCCGGCAACGATTAAAACACTGTTAATTATGTTCTTAAATTGATGCGGCCGTGGCACGAAGTTTGCACCAACCAAGTAGAATTAAGTGCAGCCTAAACTGGAGACATCGTGCGCATGCGGCGGAAGCTTGACCTGGCCAGCTGGGCCGCCGGCACCGGATATGAGTCGCCCGGGGATCAGCCATGCGCCTGACCCTGCGCCTCAACGGCGACCGCGTGCGCGCTTTCCATGTGGCGCTGGCTGAACGGCTATCGCGGCTGCCCGGCGTGGAGCTTGCCGTAGACGCGCGTCCGGCGCCCGGCGGTGTGCCGCGCAGTGCCGAAGCGCTGTTCCAGCTTGAGACGCTTATCCATCGGCTGCCCGCCAATGGGACGGCAAAGCGTGTGCCACTTTCGACACTGGCCAGCCATGCGAGACCATCCGGGCCGGCCGATCTCACGATCGATCTCGTCGGCGACGTCGAGCCGCAGGGCCGACGGGTCTGGCGCCTGGCCTATGACGGCGTCTGCGGCGAAGAGGCCCTGCTGGCGCTGATCCTTGCCGGCCGCACGCCATTCGTCCGTCTGGAACAGAACGGCGCGACAGTCTCCGAAGGACGGCTCGGCACCGAATATCACGGCATAGCGCTGGCTTCCTTCCAGGACATGCTGGCGCGCACGGCCGGTTTGATCATCGCGGCAGTCAACGGCGCCGCGCGCTCGTCGCTTCCGGTGCTGCCGGAACCGTTGTCGGAGGCGCCGGCCCCAGCCTTACCGTCGGCCACGAAGCTCGGCGTGCGTGCGGCCAAGGCAACTGCGCGCCGCATCGTCCAGCAGATCTACCATCTGTGCTACAACGCCCCGCACTGGCGGGTCGGCTGGCGCAAGACTGGAGGCCGGGACCTCTACGAGTTGCGCGCCCATCCGCAATCGGGCTGGCGCGACTTGGCCGACGACGGCAGCCGCTTCTATGCCGACCCGTTCCCGGTGCTTTATCGCGGCCAGGTGACGCTTTTCGTCGAAGACTATATCCACCGCACCGGCAAGGCGATCCTTTCGGCGGTGGCTTTCGGGCCGAGCGGACCGATGGGCACTCCGAAGCCGGTGCTGGAACTGCCCTATCACCTTTCCTACCCCTTCGTGTTCGAGCGCGACGGCGAGATGTGGATGGTGCCGGAGAGTTCGGCCAACCGGACGGTCGACCTCTACCGCGCCACCGCGTTCCCGGGCAGTTGGGTCAAGGAAGCGACGCTGCTGTCGGATATCGTCGCCAGCGACGCCACGCTCATCGAGCATGGCGGGCGCTGGTGGATGTTCGCCACCGTGCGCGACGGCGGCGGCGCCTTCTCGGACCAACTGCATCTGTGGTCGGGACCAGATTTCCGCGGGCCGTGGACACCGCATCCGAAGAACCCGTTGCTGATCGACATCGCCTCGGCGCGACCGGCGGGCCACATGGTCAGCCGCAACGGCCAGCTCCTGCGCCCGGTTCAGGATTGCCGCAGGAGCTATGGCGCCGCGCTCGGCATCGCGCGCGTCACGCAGCTTGACGAGAGCGGCTTCGAGCAGGTCGTCGAAACGATCCTCAACCCCGGTGCCGGCTGGGCCGGCCGCAAGTTGCACACGCTCAACGAGGCGGGCGGACTGGAATTCATCGACGGTTCGGCAATGGCGCCGCGCTGGAAACGCACACAGATACAGGACCCCATGCCTACGGCCGGTGGAGAAAAGACATGAGCATCGCAGAAGATCGCGAAACGCCTGCCGTGCCGGCCGTTCGGACCGAGGTCGAAGTGGCGATCGTCGGCGCGGGACTCGCCGGAACCGTGCTGGCTCTGTCTCTCGCCAGAGCGGGCCGCAAGGTCGCACTGGTCGACCCGCATCGCATCCACCATGACGAATTCCGGGCCGAGAAAACCCGCGCGGAGCAGATGGGGCTATTCGAGAAGCTCGGGCTCGGCCCGGTTTTCAGGTCGCTCGTCACGCCGATGACGGATCTCCATGTTTTCCGCTTCGGCCATTTGTTCGAGCGCAAGCAGGCCTGGGAATACGCCTTTTCTTACACGCCGCTGGTCAACGGCCTGCGCTCGGCGCTGCCGCCGCAAGTGCCGCTGACGGTAGGCAAGGTCGCCGAAGTCTTTACCGGACCGGACCGGCAGCGCCTGGTGCTCACCGACGGCTCCGTCATCGAAGCCCGGCTCCTGGTGGTAGCCACCGGTTACAGCGAGGCGGTGCGGCGCGCCATCGGCGTCGAGCGCATCGAGGAATCGAAGGCGCATTCGCTGACGATGGGATTCGATTTCGCGATCTCGCCGCAGGAATTCGGCCTGCAGTCCCTCACCTTCTACGGAAGGCGGGTCGCCGACCGCATTGCCTTCCTTACCATCTTCCGGATCGGCGAGCGGGTGCGAGCCAACATGTTCGTCTACCGGACCGTCGCCGATCCGTGGGTGCGGGCATTCCGCGAAAACCCGCAAAAGATGCTGCTGGAACTGATGCCGGAAATTGCCGAGCGATGCGGCAACTTCGCCGTCGCCAGCGAGGTGGAAGTGAGGCAGGTCAGCCTGACGACGACGCAGGGGCACCGCCGCGACGGCGTCGTCTTCATCGGCGATGCGTTCGCCACGACCTGCCCGGCGCAAGGCGACGGCATCCACCGCGTGCTCACCGATGTCGATTGCCTCACGACGCACATCCCGGCCTGGTTCGCAACACCCGGCATGGCGGCCGACAAGATCTGCGCCTTCTACGACGATCCGGTCAAGATCGCCGCCGACGAAAGAGCTATGCGCGCCAGCATCTATGCCAGGCGGATCACCACCGAGACCGGGCTGGAATGGCGCCTGCGCCGCCTGCGCAACAACACCGCGCGGCACCTGATGATTTTCGCCCGCCGGTTTCGGGAGGCGGGAAAACCGAGCGACGCCAGGCCTGGCGTAACAGGGGTTGCTTTCGACCACTCCGACGAGGCAGGTCAGGAATTGCCCGCCGGGCCGCCCTTAGGAACATAAACCCTGAGCGAGCTTACGAATCCGTAAGTCGCGCTTCCTGACGAAGCTGGCTTAGTTTTCACGATGAGCAGTGTCTCCTGCTCGGCGGGACAGCACTCCCGTCGCACGAACGGCCCGCTGCCGCTCTACCGTTTCGGCAGCGGGCTATCGTCAGGCGGCTCGCACAAAGCGAATTAACCTAATTTTTCGTTGCTACCCGGCTCGCGCCTGGGTTGCTTGAGATTGCTCATACCACTCAAGATATTCACGGCTTGAGCTGTGGAGTGCAAACATGAACACTGTGCAGGGCCAGGAAACACCTGCCGTCCAGGCTGGTTCGGCCCAAGTCGACGTGGCGATCGTCGGTGCCGGGCTGGCGGGTACGAGCTTGGCCGCGGTGCTGGGCAAGGCCGGCCGCAAGGTGGCGCTGATCGACCCCCATCTGGTCCATCACGACGAGTTCCGCGCCGAGAAGATCGGCATGAAGCAAATGCAGGCGTTCGAGAAGCTTGGGCTCGGGCCTGCTATCAGGCCTTTGGTCACGCCGGTGACCGGCACCCATGTCTTCCGCCTCGGACAATTTTTCGAGCGCGAACGGAAATGGGAGTTCGGTTTCTCCTACGGTGCGCTGGTCAATGGGATGCGGCAGGCCTTGCCGGCCGAAGTTCCGCTGACTGTGGGCAAGGTTGCCGAGGTCTCGACCGGGCCGGACCGGCAGCGCCTGGTTCTCGCTGACGGCGCCGTGATCGAATCCCGCCTTCTGGTGGTGGCCACCGGCAACGGCGAGACGGTGCGACGCGCCATCGGCATGGAGCGTATCGAGGAATCGAAGGCGCATTCGATGTCGATCGGGTTCGACCTGGCGATTACGCCGCGGGAATGCGCCTATCCGGCGATCATCTGCTATCCTCGGCGGCCGGCCGACCGGGTCGCCTATCTCAGCGTCTTCCCTATCGGCAACCGCATGCGGGCAAACCTGTTCCTCTACCGCACCGTGGCGGAAGAGTGGACGCGAGCGTTCCGCGAAAATCCCCAAGCCGTGCTTTGCGAAATCATGCCGGAAGTGGCCCCGCAATGCGGCAATTTCGGCGTCGTCGGCCCCGTCGAGGTGAGACAGGTAAGCCTGACGACGACCAGGGCGCATCGCCGCGCCGGGGTCGTCGCCATCGGCGATGCGTTCTGGACGACATGCCCGACGCCTGGCGTCGGCATCAACCGCGCGATGACGGATGTCGACCGGCTCGCTTCGACCTATATTCCCGCCTGGCTGGAAACGCCCGGCATGGACGTGGACAAGATCTGTGCCTTCTACGACGATGCCGTGAAGGTCACGACTGACCAAGCCGGGATGCGTTCCAGCATCTACGCCAAGCGGATCACGACAGAAACCGGGCTCGAATGGCGGCTGCGCCGCCTGCGCAACAACACGGCGCGCCAGTTGATGATCCTCGGCCGCAGGATAAGCCGCCGCGCAGAGCTGCCGGCGCCGAGCACAGCCTAAAGCGGAGATCCCGAGCGCGGATAGGCTGGCGGAACAGCACCCCCCTCTGCCCTGCCGGGCGGGGGAGATTGGCTGTGCCGGTCGCATCGCCCTATCTTCAGACTCCAACAGGAATGACGACCATGACCCGCATCCGGGCGATGACGAGGAACGACCTGGCCGACGTGTCGCGGCTGCTCGGGCAATCCTGGCGGCGGACCTATGCGCCGATCATGGGCGACGAGACCGTGGCCAGGCTCTCCGACGAAAGGCACGCCCCGCAAAGGCTCGCCGCTGAGCTCGACGACGAGGACAAGATGTCCTTCGTCGCCGAGCGCGCCGATGGCTCGATTGCCGGCTATGCGATGGCGGCAATGGACGGGAAAGGCGATGTGATGCTGCAGCGGCTCCACATCGAGCCGCAGGCGTTCGGCAGCGGCCTCGCGGTCGACCTTCTGCACGCGGTGCTCGCCGCGCATGCCGGCATTCCGAGCATTGCGCTGGAGGTGATCGAGGGCAATGACCGCGCGATCGCCTTCTACCGCAAGCACGGCTTCGAGGTGGTCGAACGCCGGGAAGCGGCCCACGGCGTCGGCGGCCACGCGTCGCTGATCATGCGCCGCATGCTGCCGATGGCTTAGAGCTTTGTTTTTGCAATTCCAGGCGAAAACCGCTCACACTTTTCCTGGAATTGCCCTAGATCAGGCAGCCGCCCGCATGCGCAACGCCTGCATGACGCTTTCCTCAAACACCCCAGGCGCCCTGCCCGCTTCGGCCAGCTGAGCCGCATCCCAGCTTCGGCTCAGGCTGCCGTCGGCCATCAGCACCGCGCGATTGCAGAGCGTCGGCACGGCCTCCACCACATGGGTCGAGACGAGGGCGGCATGCCGCCCGCTCGCGCAGAGCGCGGTGATCACGCGTTTCACCTCCCAGGCGGCAACCGGGTCGAGGCCGTTCAGCGTCTCGTCGAAGATCAGAAGTGGCGGCCGGCCGAGAAGCGCTGCGACGATCGCGATCTTGGCTCGCGTGCCAAGGGAATATTCGGCGATCGGGCGGTCGATCCAGCGTCCAAGGTCTAGTCGCTCCAGGAGGTCGCCGCCCGGCAGGTCGCCGCTTGGCAGGTCGTTTGGCGCGCAGCCACGGATCGAGGCGACGAGCTCGATATACTGGCGTCCCGAAAGCGGCGCCGGCAGCTCGTGCGGCTCGATGGCGAGGCCGAAGCCGGCTTTGGCGCGTTCCAGCGCGGCGGCGAGGTCGATGCCGTCGATCGCCACGCTGCCGCCGATCAACGGGATCTGGCCGGTGATCGCCCTGGTGAGCGTCGACTTGCCAGAGCCATTGGCACCGAGCAGGCCGACTATATCGCCGCGATGGAGCGAAAGATCGATGCCGCGAACGACAATGCGCCCGCGATAGCCGGCGCTGAGCTCTTCGACGGTGAGGACTTCATCCATTGCGATACCTCTGTCGGGTTCGGTGCCACAGGAAGAATACCAGCGCGGCCAGGCCGATCAGCACGGTCCGGCCATATTCGAAGGTCTCGTAGCCGGCATAGGCGAGCGCGCCGACGAAACTCAGCATGGCAGCGAAGGGCGCATTCAGGAAATAGGCGCCGAACACCGCATAGGCGCCGTTCAGCACCAGCAGCCAAAGGCCGCTCGCGACCGGCACCGACCAGGCCGACGGCTCGGCCGCGAGCGCTGCGCCGGCCGGCAGAAGGAAGAAGGCGAGCGACAATTGCAGCGGCAGTCGCACCAGCCGCAGCCATACGCGGGTAAAGCCGATGGGCGCCGTGCGCAGCACCGGCGAGCCGAGCGGCTGGCAGCGCAGGCTGAGCATGAAAACAAGAATGCCGCCGGCCAGGCCCGCGACCGCCGCCGGCCCAGCCGTGCGGCCGGCCAGGCTGACCCAGGCAGCAAGGATGGTGGCAAGCCCGAGCAGCAAGCTGGCGGCCGCCAGCTTCCAAGACGGCCGTATATGGCCGGCCGGCAGTTTCCAGGCCCAGCTGGAAAGCCAGCTTGGACGCGCCCGGTCGAAGCGGCGCAGCCAGGGCTTTCCGACCGGCGCCGCCTCGCTCGCCGCCGCATCGACGAGAAGGCGTGGCCGCCGCAGGCGCCAAAAGGCTGCCGTGGCGAAGCTCAAGGCAAACAGGATGGCCGCGCCCAAGCCCCAGGCCGGCGCCAACGGCTTTCCGATGACGGCACAGGCGAAGCCGACCGCCGTGGCGATCATCAGCGTGAGTGGAAGGCCAAGCGCGAAGGCTCCCACCGCCGCCATGCGACGGCGCTCCGCCGAAGCGACCGGCAACGCCTTGAGGAAGGGGGCAAACGCGCGAGAAAGGCAAAGCCGCGACATTGCATTGCCCCCCAGGCATCCCAGCGCGGCGAAAGTGATTGGCAGTCCAAGCATCCACAGAAGCTGGTCGTGCCGCAGCTTCGGACCCGCGGCATGCAGGGCGATGACGATATCCGCGATCGCATAGGCCAGAAGTCCACCGCCGCCGAGCGCAATCCAGGCGAGATCGCGGCGCCGCGTTGCGCGCAGGCCGGCGACCAGCTCGCGCCAGAGCAATATCAGGACAAGCCTGCCGTGCCGCATTGGCCGTCACCACAGTGGAATCGCCACCGGCAAGGATGGCGACGATTGCGCCGTCAATAGGGCCAGCGCTGGACGCATTCACGCCCGGCCCTATAATTTAGCCGGATCGAAAATTCGGCGGAGCAAGACGCATGGGTCTCGGCAAACACAAACTCGGCAGCCAGGGGCTCGAAGTCTCTGCCATCGGCCTCGGCTGCATGGGCATGAGCCAGGCCTATGGTCCGGCCGACGAGGCGGAGTCGATCGCGACGATCCACCGGGCGATCGAGCTCGGCTGCACTTTTCTCGACACGGCCGAGATCTACGGCCCCTTCGTCAATGAGGAACTGCTTGGACGCGCGCTGAAAGGCCGGCGAGACCAGGTGGCGATCGCGACGAAATTCGGCTTCCGCATCGTCGACGGCAAGCAGGCCGGCCTCGACAGCCGGCCCGAGCATATACGCGAGGTGGTCGACGCTTCGCTCTCGCGGCTCGCCACGGACCGGATCGACCTCCTTTACCAGCACCGCGTCGACCCCGCCGTGCCGATGGAGGATGTCGCGGGCGCGGTCGGCGAACTGGTAGCCGAGGGCAAGGTGCGCTTCTTCGGCCTGTCGGAAGCGGGCATTGCCAACATCCGCCGCGCGCATGCCGTGCATCCGGTCTCGGCGCTGCAGAGCGAATATTCGCTTTGGGAGCGCAACCTCGAGCCCGAGATCATCCCGGCGCTGGAGGAGCTCGGCATCGGCCTGGTGCCGTTCGCGCCACTCGGACGCGGCTTCCTCGCCGGCGACGTCAAGCGCGCGGAAGACTATCCCGAAGGCGATTTCCGCCGCGGCGATCCACGCTACCAGGGTGAGAATTTCGACCTGAATGTCGCCGCGGCCGCCACGGTGCGCGACATCGCCGCGGCAAAAGGCGTCAAGCCCGGCCAGGTCGCGATCGCCTGGCTGCTCGCCAAAGGCCCGGATTTCGGCATCGACATCGTGCCGATCCCCGGCACCAAGCGCCGGACCTATCTGGAGGAGAACGTCGCGGCGGCGGACATAGCGCTCGACGCCACCGAGATGCTGGGGCTCGACATGGCGCTGACGCCCGACAAGGTGTCGGGGCCGCGATACAACGAACGGACGATGTCGTTGGTGGACCGATAGAAGCTGGCTATCTCCCTCGGGAGGATTGGGCAACGGCCCTACTTCTTCTTGCAGTCCGCCATCGCCTCCATCGCCTTCCTCGCTTCGCCCTCGCTGGCGTATTTCTTCTTGCCGAGGTCGATGACAAGCGTGCCGTCGGGCTTCTTGGGCACGATCTCGCATTGCTTCGACACGGCGTCCCTGGCGACCCAGTATTGCTCGGCTGCCATGACAGGCAGGCTCATGATGCCGGTGGCGAGGATTGCGACGGAGATGGTGCGAACCATTGCGGACCTCCATGGCTCTGGTTGGAACGCAACGCAAACAGCCGGATGCCGATTGGGCGACGCCCGACACGCTGCCTTTTGGAGAACGCCTTGTCCGCCACTGTGTTCCGGCGGCTCAGGCGCGCGAATGCGGATCGATGCTGTAAGGATGCACCGGATGATCCGGTCCGATCGCCTCGCTGAGGCGCACCATCCAGGCATCGACCGCGGGATAGTCGGCGAGCGAGAAACCGCAGTCCTCGGCGCGGTGGCTGTAGGCGTAGACGGCGATGTCGGCGATGGTGAGCGCATTGCCGACCAGGAATTGCGTGTTGGCCAGGCTGCGCTCCAGCGCACCCAGCGCGCGCACGCCCGCCTCGCGCTTGCCGGCAACCATCGCCTGGCTGCGCTCCAGCCGACCGGTCAGCGTCCAGTAGCGCAACGAGCCGATGACGGGCTCGACATGGTACTGCTCGAAGAACAGCCACTGCATCACCTTGGCGCGGGCAAAGCGATCCGACGGAAGGTAGGGCGTGCCCTCGGCAAGATAGGTCAGGATCGCGTTCGACTCGGCGATCGCCTCGCCGTTTTCCAGTCCGAGCACGGGCACAGCGCCTGCCGGGTTGAGCTTCAGGAAGGCCTCCGTGTGGCTCTCGCCCTCGAAGATCGAGACGATACGGGTTTCGTAGGCGATGCCGAGCAGGCCGAGCAGGACGCGAATCTTCCAGGCATTTTGCGACGGGAGATAATCATAGAGCGTGAGCATGGCGGTCCTCCATTGGTGGGACCGGCTTCGCATGCAGAACGAAGAGCGCCACCCGATTCAGGCACTGCTGATCTCCACCCCAAGAGGGAGATCAGCGACGTTGGTGCCTCACCGCCTCGCAATATCCTTCGCCACCGCCTGCGCCTCCATGCCGATCTCGCGCAGCAGGCCGGTGACCGGGTTGTAGAAGCCGACAAGATAGACACCGAGCTCCGTCGCGCGGGCATTCACGCCGCTCTTGTCCGGCCTAAGCTCCGCCGGCAGGAGGGCGTCGTAGCCTGGACGGTAGCCGGTGGCGAAAATCGCCGCGTCGAACTTCTTCTCCACCCCGTCGGCAAATTTCACGCCGTCCCGGGTGAAGCCTGCAATGTCCGGCGCAATGCTGATCCGACCCTGCTTGATCGCCGCCACCGTGCCGACATCGATCACCGGGATGCGGCCGGCATCGATCCCTTGCAGGATGCCCTGCTTCGGCCGCACGATCCCGTATCGCTCCAGCCGCCCCAGCGCCAGATCGAGGATCTTGGGAAACATCCAGTCGTTCAGCGCCTGCGGCATCAGCCGGCTGGCGATGCCCACCATCTGGATCGGTACGCCGAACAGCTGGCGCGGCACGATGTGGACGCCCTTGCGCACCGAGATGGTCGGGTGGGCGCCGCTCTCCGCAAGATCGAGCGCGATCTCCGCGCCCGTGTTGCCCATGCCGACGACCAGCACGTTTTTGCCGACATAGGGTGCTGCCTCTGTATAGGCGGCGCTGTGCAGCACTTTGCCCCCGAAAGCTTCGAGTTCGGGGAAGCTCGGCATGACCGGTTGGGCGTTGTTGCCGGTGGCGACAACAATTTTGCGGGCATTGAACAGCCCGGTATCGGTCTGGACCAGCAGCCGATCGCCTTCGCGGCGGATGGATTTCACTGTTATGCCGAAGTGCGGCTCGAGGCCGAACCGCTCGGCATAAGCCTCGAGATAGGCCACGACCTTCTCGCGCGGCACATAACGCGGATGGCTCCTCGGAAACCGCACGAAGGGTAGCGACGAGAGCGATTTCACCGTGTGCAGGTGCAGCCGCCGGTAATGCCGGCGCCAGGACGGCGCAACCTCATCGGCCCTTTCAAGGATGATGAAATCCTGCCCAGCCTTTTTGAGGCAGGCGGCAACGGCGAGCCCGGCAGGGCCGGCGCCGACGATGACGACATTGGTATCCAAAGGCCTCTCCTCCCGCCCAAGCGGCAAAAGCTAAGACGGGAGGTGTGTGGCGACAAGTAGGGAGAAGCACCTAGAGGTGGCGCTCTACTCCACGGCCGGCGTCTCGGGCTCGTCCTCGGGAGGTTCGAGGATTTCGATCAGTTTCGCCACGCGGGCGCCGGGCATGGCGTGGCCTTCATTGACGAGCGCCTCGTCGGCGCCGATCCAGGCGAAGGCCTCGCGCAATTCCTCGAGGCTGGCGCCGGTGAGCGCGATGTCGGCGATGACGGCCTCATCGACCGGTCCAAGCACGGAAATGATCTCATTGCGGGTCATCTTGTCCTCCCCCATGGGTCGAGACGATTGCCCAAGGAAACGATTGACCGGTGAAGCGGGTTCCGAAAATCCGCGGGCCGGCTTCTTCCAAACGAGGCCCAATGCTATGGCTCGCCCATGAAGCCCGCCCTTCTCCTCGCTGCCCTGCTCCTGTCCACGCCGGCACTTGCCGATTGGAAGCCCATCGAGAAGGTCGAGACTTATGCCGTCTCAGGCGAAAGCGCGGAGCAGCTCTACCTCTCGATCGGCGAGAAGGGACCGGTGGTCGGCACGGATTCGGCCGGCAACGCACGGCGCGTCATCGCGCATACTTTCTTCAAGCTGACTTGGCAGCGCGACTACCAGCCGCAAGGCGATGCCTGCGTGCTGAAGACGGCGCGGCCGAAGCTCACCATCACCTACACGCTGCCCAAGCCGGCGGGAAAGCTGGCGCCCGCCTTGCAGGCGCGCTGGGACACATTCGCCGCCGGGCTGATCGCGCATGAGAAGGTGCATGGCGCCGGCATCGTCGACATGGTGGACAAGATCGTCGCCTTCAGCACCGGCCTGACCGCTCAGAACGATCCCGGCTGCAAGAAGGTCCGGGCGGAGCTGACATCCTATCTCGACCAGCTCTCCAAGGCGCAGCACCAGGGCAGCCGCGATTTCGACAAGATAGAGTTCGGCCGAGACGGCAACATGCTGAAGCTGATCGCGGCGTTTCTGGGCGGAGGCTGAGAACGAAGGCAAGAGCGGCAGCGACCGCCCTGGTTCCTGCGCTATGTAGGAAAGTAATGCGCGCGTCCTGGACGGATAGCGGCCAATCCCGTTGGCGCTCTGAATCGGCAGGAGTCGGCTTTTCCCGGACACGCTGAAATCTATTGCATTAACGATGTCTAATATCCATCGGCGGTCGTTTGAAGATGAATCGGCGGTCCTTCGGCAACTGGCTGGATCCACTTCGCTTCAGCGCAGCCCCGCTCAACTGTCTTCAACGACGAAAGTAAGCAAGGCGCGCCGGCGCTTTACAGGCGAATGTGGTAGCGCTACCGTTTCACAGTCGCGTGACCCGGGGGAGCTGGGGCAAATGTCGCCGACGCCAGTGGTGGGTGCTTGCCGGCATCCGTTTCAGCCACACCTTGATTGGAACGGCTCCCGGCGGGATTCGCAGGGACCATCGGGAGGAGTTCGATGGCGTCTGTCGCGATTGGAGATGTCTACAAATCGTTCGGGGCCACCCAGATCCTGCACGGCGTCAGCGTCGATATAGACGACGGTGAGTTCGTCACGCTGGTGGGACCCTCGGGCTGCGGAAAATCAACGCTTCTCCGGATGATTGCAGGCCTGGAAAAAATCTCGCGGGGCCATATCTCGATCGGCAGCCGTATCGTCAACGACGTTGCGCCGAAGGAGCGCGACGTCGCCATGGTCTTCCAGAATTACGCGCTCTACCCGCATATGACGGTTGCCGAGAACATGGCGTTCTCGCTCATGCTCAAGGGTGTCCCGAAGGCTGAAAGCGATGCCGGGGTGAAGCGGGCGGCCGAAATCCTCGGGCTGGTGCCGCTTCTGTCGCGCTATCCCCGCCAGCTTTCGGGCGGCCAGCGCCAGCGCGTCGCGATGGGCCGGGCAATCGTGCGCAATCCGCAGGTGTTCCTGTTCGACGAGCCGCTCAGCAATCTCGACGCCAAGCTGAGGGTCCAGATGCGGGCCGAAATCAAGGAACTGCACCAGCGGCTGAAGACCACGACGGTCTATGTCACCCACGACCAGATCGAGGCCATGACCATGGCGGACAAGATCGTGGTCATGCATGACGGCCTCGTCGAGCAGATCGGGCCGCCGCTCGAGCTTTACGACCGGCCGAACAATCTGTTCGTGGCAAGCTTTATCGGCTCGCCCGCCATGAACCTGCTCAAGGGCGCATTCGCCAATGATGGCCCACCGTCTTTCCGGGGCGCGGGAGGCATTTCCGTGCCTTTGCGGAAGCCTCCCTCCATCGGCAACGGCGAAGCCATGGTGCTCGGAGTACGGCCCGAGCATCTGCGGCTGGCCGACGACGGCATTCCGGTCAAGGTGGCGGTGATCGAGCCGACCGGGTCGGAAGTGCAGATCATCGGCCGGACGGCCGGCGGGGAGGACATCGTCGCCAATTTCCGCGAGCGCCATTCCTTCGCGCCGGGAGAAACCATTCGGCTGTCGGTCGACCCTGGCCCGATCCACCTGTTCCACGGCGAAACCGGCAAGCGAATCGAGACGGCGCGATAAAAACCAGGCAACGACAGAGCAACAGGAGGAAACGAGTATGAAGTTCACCAGACGCGATGTAATCCGCACCACCGCAGCCGCGGCGGCCGGAGCCCTGGGCAGCCGCTTCGTCGGCTCGAGCGCTTTCGCCCAGGAAGGCCTGACCTACAAGCCCGAGGAAGGTGCCAAGCTCAGGCTGCTGCGCTGGTCGCCCTTCGTGCAGGGCGACGAGGACCAGTGGCTGAAGAATACCAAGCGGTTCACCGAGGCGACGGGCGTGGAGGTGCGCGTCGACAAGGAAAGCTGGGAAGACATCCGTCCCAAGGCGGCGGTCGCCGCCAATGTCGGCTCCGGCCCCGACCTGATGTTCGTCTGGTTCGACGACCCGCACCAGTATCCCGACAAGCTGCTCGATGTGACGGAACTGGGTGATCATCTCGGCAAGAAGTATGGCGGCTGGTACGACGGCCCGAAACAATATGCGACGCGCGAGGGCAAGTTCATCGGCTTGCCGCTGGCCACCATCGGCAACGCCATTGTCTACCGCGAAAGCTGGGTCAAGGAGGCAGGCTTCTCCGAATTCCCCAAGGACACGGCCGGTTTCCTGGAGCTTTGCAAGGCGTTGAAGGCGAAAGGCCATCCCGCCGGCTTCACCCATGGCCACGGCGTTGGCGACGGCAACAATTACGCGCATTGGCTGCTGTGGAGCCACGGCGGCCAGATGGTCGACGAAGCCGGCAAGGTGACGATCAACAGTCCGGAGACGCTCAAGGCGATCCAGTATGCGCAGGAGCTCTACAAGACCTTCATCCCCGGCACCGAAAGCTGGCTCGACGTCAACAACAACCGCGCATTCCTGGCCGGGGAAGTGAGCGTGATCGCCAACGGCATCTCAGTCTACAACACAGCAAAGGTCAACAAGGACAAGGACCCGAAGCTGGCCGAGATCGCTAAGGACATCCGCACGACCAACATGCCGATCGGTCCGGTCGGGAAATCGGTCGAGCTTTTCCAGGTGACCACGGCTGTCATCTTCAACTACACGCCCTACCCCAATGCCGCCAAAGCCTATCTGCAGTTCATGTTCGAGGACCCGCAAATGTCCGACTGGATCACTTCGTCGGCGGGCTATTGCTGCCAGACGCTGAAAGCCTTCGACAATAACCCGGTTTGGAAAGCCGACCCTAACAATGCGGCCTACGCGAAAGCCTCGGCGACGCTGCGCCCCAACGGCTATGCCGGGCCGCTCGGCTATGCATCCGCCGCGACAATGGCCGATTACGTGCTGGTGGACATGTTCGCCAAGGCGGTGACGGGCCAGGCGACGCCGCAGGAAGCGATGGAAGAGGCCGAAAAACGCGCCAACCGCTATTACCGCGTCTGATCCTGGCGTAGCTGAAGCAGGATGACCGCGCTTTGCGGGCTTACGCAAGCCGAGCGCGGTCAGCCACAGTTCCACCCGCATAGCAAGGAGCCCGCGCCATGGCCGTGCCGTCCGTTGCCGTTCAGTCGCGCCCGTCGATCCTGTCGCGGCTCGCCGAGAGCAGGAACGCTCTCGGCTTCGGCTTCATGCTGCCGGCGGCGGCGCTGCTCCTGGTCTTTCTCACCTATCCGCTCGGGCTCGGCGTCTGGCTCGGCTTCACCGACGCACGCATCGGCCGACCGGGCATCTTCATCGGCGTCGAGAACTACGAATATCTGTGGAGCGACAGCGTCTTCTGGCTCTCGGTGTTCAACACGCTGCTCTACACGGTCAGCGCTTCGATCCTAAAATTCGTGCTCGGCCTCTGGCTGGCTCTCATCCTCAACGAGAAGCTGCCCTTCAAGTCGTTCTTCCGCGCCGTCGTGCTGCTGCCCTGGGTCGTACCGACGGTGCTGTCGGCCATTGCCTTCTGGTGGATCTACGACTCGCAGTTTTCGATCCTGTCCTGGGCGTTGCAGCAGATGGGCCTGATCGACCACCGCATCAATTTTCTCGGTGACCCGACCAATGCGCGCGCCTCGGTCATCGCGGCCAATGTGTGGCGCGGCATTCCCTTCGTCGCCATCACGCTGCTTGCCGGACTGCAGACCATTCCGCAATCGCTCTACGAGGCCGCTACGCTCGACGGCGCCAGCCGCTGGCAGCTGTTCCGCTACGTGACCCTACCGTTGCTGACGCCGATCATAGCCATCACGATGACGTTTTCGGTGCTGTTCACCTTCACCGATTTCCAGCTGATCTATGTGCTGACCCGCGGCGGGCCGGTGAACGCCACGCATCTGATGGCGACATTGTCTTTCCAGCGCGGTATTGCGGGGGGCCAACTGGGCGAAGGCGCGGCAATCGCCGTCGCCATGATTCCTTTCCTGCTGGCTGCGATCCTGTTCAGCTATTTCGGGCTGCAACGGCGCAGATGGCAGCAAGGCGGCGGAGACTGACATGGCCGCGATCAAGGAAGTCGAGCGCCTGGAGACCGACGAAGGCGGCATGGGTTACCTGCAAAGCCTTCCGCGGCGGGTGGTGACGGTCTATCTGCCGCTGCTGGTGTTCCTGATCGTGCTCCTGTTTCCGTTCTACTGGATGACGATCACGGCGATTAAGCCCAATCTCGAGATGACCGACTATGTGAACTACAATCCGCTCTGGGTCGTGCATCCGACGCTGGAGCACATTCGCTATTTGCTCTTCGAGACCTCCTATCCAGGTTGGCTGCTCAACACGATCATCATTTC
This sequence comes from Mesorhizobium argentiipisi (SeqCode), assembly GCF_037179585.1. Taxonomy (NCBI): domain Bacteria; kingdom Pseudomonadati; phylum Pseudomonadota; class Alphaproteobacteria; order Hyphomicrobiales; family Phyllobacteriaceae; genus Mesorhizobium; species Mesorhizobium argentiipisi (SeqCode). The sequence goes on along the minus strand of NZ_JAPYKO010000029.1, from coordinate 4,763 downwards.
GACCGCCGCAACTTTCCTGTCGCTGGCGGCTGCCGTGCTTGCCGCCTATGCGATCGAGCGGCTGAGGTTTTCGGGCGCGCGGCAGGTTGGCCTCGCCGTCTTCCTCGCCTATCTCGTGCCGCCCTCTATCCTGTTCATCCCGCTGTCGGTGATGGTGTTCAACCTCGGTCTTTACGACACGCCGTTCGCGCTGATCCTCACCTATCCGACCTTCCTCATCCCGTTCTGCACCTGGCTTCTGATGGGCTACTTCCGCTCGATCCCCTTCGAGTTGGAGGAATGCGCGCTCATCGATGGCGCGAGCCGCTGGCAGATCCTCACCAAGATCGTGCTGCCGCTGTCGGTGCCCGGCCTGATCTCGGCCGGCATCTTCGCCTTCACCTTGTCCTGGAATGAGTTCATCTATGCGCTGACCTTCATCCAGTCTTCGGAGAAGAAGACGGTGCCGGTAGGCGTGCTCACCGAACTCGTTCGCTCCGACGTCTATGAATGGGGCGCGCTCATGGCCGGCGCGCTGATCGGCTCGCTGCCGGTGGTGGTGCTCTATTCCTTCTTCGTCGAGCACTATGTTTCATCGATGACGGGCGCGGTGAAGGAATAGAAGCGCACCAGCGCCAGCTTCGCCGTGTCGGGCATGGTGCGGACGCGACGGGAGTTCCGCGTTAAGCCGCCCGCCAGATAGGCGCCATCGATGGCATCGCCCGACGCCAGACCATCGGCACACCGAAAGTATCGGAGTGTTTCGACGCGTGGCGTCATAACCCGACTTTGCCGCCATCGTGAACCGGACCCGGCGATCGAATTCAGCAAAATATCAGCAGCCGTTCAGGACAAATAAGCTCGCTCGCGGCAATGCTTGCGCTTCGATGACTGCGACGCGCACCTGGAGGTTGCTCATGAACATCAACGCTGACGCGCCGTTCCCTCCCGCCCGGCTGGCGCGAGAGGAATTGCTTCGTTTCCTCTCGACCGGTTTCGCCGGCCCGTGCTTCGGCGAGACCAACGAGATGCTGAACTATCTCGAAAAGGCGGCATCCAGCGAGACATCGGCTGATCCGACCTCCGAACGCCCCTGGCCGCGGCTGAACCTTCGCGGCTTCGTCTCACGCCTGCACCTGTTTCCGGCTTGACCTCAGCCGCATTTGCCGTTCCCATAAACGGCGCGCAATGAGGCGCGGCGATGAGGCAGCGGGTTGGCGCTACGGATCGGCGGCGCGGTTCTGGATCTTGACCGGGGTACGCTCCGGCGCGACGGCGAGATCGTGCCGGTCCGGCCAAAAACTTTCGAGTTGCTCGCCTTCCTGACGCGCAACCCGGGCCGGGTGCTGAGCAAGGGCGAATTGCTACAGGCGATCTGGCCGGACATCATCGTCTCAGAGGACTCGCTCACCCAGTCAATCCGTGATGCGCGCAAATCGATCGGCGACGAGGCGCAGGCGCTGATCCGCACCGTGCCGCGCCGCGGTTACCTGTTCCAGCCCCCCGACAGCCAGGCAGCGTCGCCTCCCGCTACCGAAGCGGCAGTGCCCGGGCGGAGCCGATGGTAGCCATCCTCCCATTCCAGGTCGATCCGGCCGACAGCGCCACCAAGGCGTTGTTCGACGGCGCGGTTGAGGAAATCACCAACGCGCTTTCCTATTTCAAAACCGTCGCCGTGCTGGCGCGTCATTCGGCCTTCGCGCTGGCCCAGCATTCAAGTGATGACATCAGGGCGACCGCCGAGCGCCTGGGGGCCGACTATGTCGCCGAGGGCAGTGTCGAGGCCGCCGATGGCGAGTACAGCGCGCGCGTCGTGCTCACCGAGTCGGCGTCCGGCCGGCGCGTCTGGGCCCAGAACTTCACTTTTGCCAGAGGCGAGATCTTTGCCTTCCAGACGATAGTCGCGCAGCGGGTCGTAACGGCCCTGGTTGCCAATATCGAAAGCGCGGTAATGCGGCGCGGGCTGCCCGCGCCCGCCGCCAATGTCGAAGCCTATCTGCATTTCCTGCGCGGGAAGGAGCTACTGCGCAGCTATGGCGAACGGGTCAACCAGGAGGCGCGCGCGCATTTCCTGAAAGCCATCGAGCTCGATCCTCGTTCTGGCCTGGCGCACGCTTATCTGGCGCTGGCCGAGGTGATCATCGGCGGTTATGCCGATGCCTCGCGCGCCGTGCTCGACCAGGCGCGCGACCGGGCGCTGCATGCGATCGCTCTTAGCCCCGACGAGGCGCGGTGCCACCGCATACTGGCGCTGATACTTCTCTATCGCGGCCGTGACGAATACGATGCCGCCGAGAAGCATTTCGCCCGCGCGCTGGATCTCAATCCGTACGACGCGGACACACTCGCCCAGACTGGCTTTTTCCGAGCGCTGCGTGGCGATGGCGAGGCCGGATTGGCCCTGCTCGACAAGGCCGTCCAGCTCAATCCCATGCACCCGACCTGGTACTACTACGACCGGGGCGAAGCCCTGCTGATCCTCAGCCGCTACCGCGAAGCGGCTGCATCCTTCTCGTGCCTCCCTCGCAAAAGCGCCTGGCAATGGGCGAGACTGGCAACATGCTATGCCTTGGCCGGGGACGCCCGGAAGGCGTCGGCCTGCGTCCGTGAAGGACGCGCCCTGGAGCCCGACCTCACCATCGCGCAAATCATCAGCGAAATGCGCATGGAGCGTTCCGAGGACCGCGAGAGAATACGCGGGGGACTTGAGCTGACAGGCTGGGACGCGAACCGCCCGCCGCTCGCTAAAAACTGATCTCCACCGCATCCGCGCTCCGCTTCGCCTCGCCGTGGAACACTGCCTCGATGTTGTTGCCGTCAGGGTCGAGCAGGAAGCAGGCGTAGTAGCCGGGATGGTAGCGCCGTTCGCCCGGCGCGCCATTGTCCTTGCCGCCGGCGGCGAGCCCGGCGTGGTAGAAGGCGTCGACCCCGGCGCGGTCCTTGGCCTGGAAGGCGAGATGGTGACGGCCGGTGAGCACGCCTTGGGCGGAACGGCTGTCGGGGCTCGAGACGAACAGCTCATCGGCCCAGAAATGGTCCTCAGCGCCACCGCCGATCGGGATTCCCAGCACTTCGAACAGAGCGCCGTAGAAACGCCTACTGGCCTCGATGTCGTGCACCACCAGGTGAAGGTGATCGATGAGCCGGCCGCGATAGAGTTCCATGGGGACGCTTCCTGGTTGAGAGGGTCAAATCTAGATGGGACTGGCGTTCGGTCAATGACGGATACTGCCGGCTGCTGACAGTTTCAGCCACTCGCGGGACGGCGCCCGGGACAACAAAATCGGTCCCTCAAAAAAATCCGGATAAAAAATGCAACCAGATTGTAGGATCGGCTTCCGCCCCGGCGTCCTTCGGACGCAAACGGCCCGGTGGACTGGAAAAACCGTGCCGCATCAAACAGGATGCCTTTCGGCATGGGAGCAGAACCATGAACCATTCCTATCGTTGGGTCATCGTCGCGGCCGGCGCGCTGATGACCTGCGTGGCGCTCGGCGCCATGTTTTCGCTGGCGATCTTTCTGGAGCCGATGTCGCTCGACACGAATTGGTCGCGCACCGGCATTTCCAGCGCCATGACCTTGAATTTCCTGGTGATGGGTCTGGGCGGCTTCGCCTGGGGCGCGATCTATGACCGGGTCGGCGCCAGGCCCGTGGTGCTTGCCGGCGCGGTGCTGCTCGGCCTGTCGCTGGTGGTGGCGAGCCGGGCCACCTCGCTCATCGTCTTCCAACTGAGCTACGGCGTCATCGTCGGGCTGGCGGCCAGCGCCTTCTTCGCACCGATGATCGCGCTCACCACCGCCTGGTTCGACACCAACCGCAGCCTCGCCGTCTCGCTGGTCTCGGCCGGCATGGGCGTCGCGCCGATGACCATCTCGCCCTTCGCCCGCTGGCTGATCACCGCCTATGACTGGCGCACCGCCATGTTCGATATCGGCGTCATGGCCTGGGTGCTGCTTTTGCCCGCCGTCTTGCTGGTGCGCCAGCCGCCGGCGGCGGCCGCGGCGAGCGACGGGACGCCGGCGCCCGTCATCGATGATCCCGGCATGAGCGTCGGCCAAGCGCTGCGCTCGCCGCAATTCATCGTGCTCGGCCTCACCTTCTTTGCCTGCTGCGCGGCGCATTCGGGCCCGATCTTCCACATGGTGAGCTATGCCATGTCCTGCGGCGTCGCGCCGATGGCAGCCGTGTCGATCTACAGCGTCGAGGGGCTGGCCGGCCTTGGCGGGCGCGTGCTCTATGGCGTGCTCGGCGACCGGCTTGGCGTGAAGCCGGTGCTGGTCACCGGGCTCGCCATCCAGGGGCTGGTGATCGCCGCTTACCTCACCGTCGGCCAGCTCGAGCAGTTCTATCTTCTGGCCGTCATCTTCGGCGCCACTTATGGCGGCGTGATGCCGCTTTACGCGGTGCTGGCGCGGGAATATTTCGGTCTGCGCATCATCGGCACCATCCTCGGCGCGGCCACGATGCTCTCAAGCCTCGGCATGTCGCTCGGCCCGCTTGCCGGCGGCATGATCTACGACGCCACCGCCAGCTACCACTGGCTGTTCATCGGCTCGGCGCTGATCGGGCTGGGCGCCGCCGGCATCGCAATCGCCTTCCCGCCGCAGCCAAGCCGGCAGAAGCTGCAGATGGCTTGAGAACTGCTGATGTGATCTCCCCCTTGTGGGCATATGCGCTAAGATAGCTTTGGCATGGCTTGAAACTTGCGCTTTCGTGGTGGCTCGCGCCAACGATGTCGCAAGGCATGGAGATTCTGGCGCAGGGTTGCCAAGGGCGGCTGAG